>JAKAMP010000011.1 GCA_021812865.1 Bacteroidota bacterium
AAAACTATGAATTTTAATGTTTAATCGAATTCGAACCTTAAATCTTCATCAATTAGAAAAGCCAATGCCTTTAGTACTGTTTGGCTGATAATTTAACTACCTCTGCCAGAGTAAGGCAACTGTTATTGAAATGGAGAAGATGGGTTTTATCAACCAAATGCGGTCAAAAAAAAATGACGCACTACTAACAATCCTGTAAAAAAGAATAAAACATTATTGCCACTCCTTCAGATAGTCCTTGAATATATGCGTTAAAATAAGTAACGTGTTACTTCCGCCAGAGACCTCAACGAAATCCCTGTTCGCGAAGCGAGCCGGGATTTTTTGTTTGACGCCTGCAAGCCCGTTTGCTTAGGCAGACGAACAAAGACCGGGGGCCGAAGGGCCAGGGATTTCGTTGACGGGCCAAACCATTCCGCGATCCCTGCAAGTAATCCTCAAAATACCCCCTCCCTTTAGAGGATTGTGTGGTTTCGATATCCACAAATTCATCGGGCATCTCCTGTCAAATCTTACTCAGTGCCTCCCATTTTCAACATAGGGTCCAGCAGCACATTGAATCCTATTCTGAAACCAAAGGATCCCGTTACGTCGCGGTCATCATTCGGATTGTTCTGCTTTGCCTTTATAGAAAGCCATGAATAGCCGGCCATGAGGTCAAAAAGAACCTTCTCTCCCAGCGGAACCGACATGCCAACTCCTCCGCCAAAAGAGGTTGCCCCGTATTTATTCTCTGTGGTCTGCCCGTTATAGGTGTCCTTCGTTCGCGATCCGCCGAATAGGGCATTTCCTTCTGCAAAGGGCAATACCTTGCCCATGGGAAGATAATACCGCACGAAAGGGCCTATAGCCATCAGGTTGAACGTCGTGGTTTCATTGTATTCTCCATACTTTACCCTGCTTACAGCCAAAATGCCATCGAGACCGGCAAGAAACGGGTCGGCAACAAACACTCCGTAACGGGGCATCAGGTTTAAATTGAAGCGCTTATCAGGCTTTGGTTCCACGTAACCCGGCTGGTTGCTTTTGTATCTTATGCTTGAAAATCCAAAACTCATCATATCGGAACCAATACCAAGGTAAGAAAGCTCACCCGATACACGGAAAGAGGAAGAAACACTGATTATCATCTTTCCGGTTTTCAGCTGAGCCTGAACGGGAATCTGGCTTAGGAAGCCAATAATCAAAATCATGGGAATGATTCGTTTTTTCATGGCTGATTGGATTAGGGTTGAACATATATCCGAAGCTAAATGAGCAGGGTTCCCGGAGGAAGAATTCTATCCATTCAGCCGCATTGGCATTCGGGCTACATCCAAAAGAATCGGGAGACATGGATGGGGCCTGATCAAATTGAAACCTAACATTCTCCATCCTCACAGAAGAAATCACACTTCTTCTTTTAAAAGAATGGCCTTATGTATTATCTAAATATACAACTTTAATTTCTGAATATCAATAGCTTATCTATGTAGATAATCCAATAAGTCTGATAAGCCTCCCTCACATAATTGTTCCAGATTTAATGAATCACTTATGGCCTGGCAACCGTATTCATATCGCTGATTACAGGTATTTACCTGATTTCATCGTTTCATGAATTGCACCTTAATTTATTTTTGCCATCAATACCGGCGATTTTCTTTATTAAATCCTGTATATGTACGCCTGAGGGTTCAACTTATGCAAGGATTTTTCATTTTTGCTGTCCAATCTACATGCAAAGATCAAACGAAAATATTACTATGATAAACTTCAACTTTTAAGATTGGACAAATTGCTTGGCATATCAATACTGGCCCTGCAATTGCCTTTGGGAGCTTGTTGGCAGGGAAGCATATTACCTGGATGCGGGCAACCCATTATTGTACAGGTTTAAAGCCAGGGAACAACAATGACAGGTTAATATTGTTGTTAAGGTTGTTGAAAGATTCATACCTTCGGGGTCGAATATTTATAAAACAGGCATGGCATATTTTGATGAACCCAGCCAGCAGTTTTACTTGTTTTTATAAAGGATCAGGCATCAAGTAAGGGGTTCGCCGGAACATTCAAAAGTATTATTTATGATAAAGACCATTTGCAAGTACAGTTCACTGGGAGTCATCCTTGTTCTTTTCACAGCGGTTTCATGCAGTAAAGGCAAATCCGGGCAGCGGGCAGGCGGTATCAGGGAATACCCGGTAATTACCCTGAATCTCCAATCTACACAGATGTACCAGGATTACCCTGCCACCATTCAGGGCGAGCAGACCGTTGACATCAGGCCAAAAATTGCGGGTTACATTGAGCAGATCCTGGTGGATGAGGGCGCTCAAGTTAAAAAAGGCCAGCTGCTTTTCCGTTTGAATGACAACGATCTTCAGGCCACGGTACGTTCAGCGGAAGCAGCCGTAAAAGTTGCCGAGGCCGATGTTTTTTCGGCCAAACTGAATCTCGAACAAACCACACCCTTGGCCGAGAAAAATATCGTCAGCCAATATGATCTTCAATCGGCCCAATCGTTGCTGAAAGCCAAAGAGGCACAGCTCGCCCAGGCCCGCGCAAACCTCGAAAATGCCAGAGCCAACCTGCAGTACGCTATGATTACCAGTCCGGCCAACGGCACCATCGGCACCTTTGCATACCGTGTAGGAAGCCTGGTAAGCAGTTCCTCCGCCGATCCCTTGACCAGTATATCGAACACCTCGCGGATATTTGCCTATTTTTCCATCAATGAGAAAGATTTTCTTACCCTTACCAGGGGTTGGAAAGGAAAAAACCTGAAGGACAAACTATCCGGTTTAAAGGGAATTACTTTATTGATGGCTGACAATTCAATATATGAACATCGGGGAAAAATCGATATGGCGAGTGGGCTCGTTGATCCACAGACCGGTGCGGTAAGCATCAGGGCTTCTTTTCCGAATCCCGAGGGATTGCTCCGGAGCGGAAGCAGTGGCGTAGTGAGAATCCCTGAGTTGCTCGATTCGGTCATCCTGGTTCCCCAAAAATCAACCTATGAACTGCAGGGCAAACACTTTATCTATTCAGTGAGTCCCGACAATAAGGTACATGATACCGAAATTGAGGTGCTTACTGGTAACCTAAGAATGCTTTTGTGGTGACCAAAGGATTGAAGGTTGGGGATAAAGTGGTTTTGGATGGCATTGTGTCGCTTCGCGACCAGAATGAGATCAAACCCAAACTGGTTGCGGAAGCCAACTTGTCGGAAAACATCCCCGATGTAAACCAGGTTAAACACTAAATTCCTGCAATCTCATGTTCAGAAGATTCATTGAAAGGCCGATCCTGTCATCGGTTGTATCCATCATCATCGTGATTCTGGGAATCATAGGTTTACTTACGCTTCCCATCGAGCAGTATCCCAATATCGCCCCGCCTACCATCCATGTTGCTGCCTCCTACACGGGGGCCAATGCCGAAACCGTGCTGAAAAGTGTGATTGTTCCCCTTGAGGAACAGATCAACGGCGTTGAAAACATGACATACATGACCTCTTCTGCAAGCAACAGCGGAGGTGCGGCCATTGATGTTTACTTCAAGCAGGGAATAAATGCCGATATGGCTGCGGTGAATGTGCAGAACCGCGTGGCAAGGGCAACTCCCATTCTTCCATCTGATGTGGTGCGCAGTGGTGTTACCACTACCAAGCGTCAGCCCAGTATGTTGCTTATATTTTCGGTTTACAGCTCCGACGGCAGGTTTGACGAGACTTTTCTCCAGAACTATTGTAATATCAACCTCATTCCGCAGATTCAGCGTGTTACAGGGGTTGGCGATGCCAGCGTTTTCGGCGCCAAACAATATTCCATGCGCATCTGGCTTAAACCCGATGTGATGGCATCTTACCATCTCATGCCTTCTGATGTGGTCGCCGCCCTGAACGACCAGAACCTGGAAGCCGCCCCCGGGAAACTGGGCCAGCAAAACCAGCAATCGTTCGAATATGTGGTCCGCTACAAAGGAAAATACACCCTCCCGTCCGATTATGAAAACATCATCATCAGGGCCGACGACAAAGGAAATATCCTTCGCCTGAAAGATGTTGCCAGGGTCGAACTTGGTTCGCTCGACTATTCCTCCACCACTGCCACCATGGGACAGCCGGGTGTTACACTTGCCGTATCCCAGACAGCCGGTTCAAATGCCAGGGAGATCATTATCAATGTGAAGAAAGTGCTGGCTGATGCCTCGAAAGACTTCCCTCCCGGGGTGAAGATGAGAACGCTGGTCGATACCAATGAATTCCTGGGAAGCTCCATCCGGAAAGTGATCCATACCCTGATCGAAGCCTTTGTGCTGGTATTCATCGTGGTTTTTGTTTTCCTCCAGAATTTCCGGGCCACTCTCATCCCTGCCATCGCCGTGCCTGTGGCCATCATCGGTACATTTTTCTTCCTTCAGTTATTTGGTTTTACCATTAACCTGCTTACCCTCTTTGCCCTGGTCCTTGCCATCGGGATTGTGGTGGACGACGCCATCGTGGTGGTGGAAGCCGTCCATGCCAAAATCGACCAGGGTGCGAAAGATTCACACCAGGCTGCCGTACAAGCCATGGATGAGATTTCCGGCGCCATTGTTGCCATTACCCTTGTCATGTCGGCCGTATTTATCCCTGTGACCTTCATTACCGGCACCACGGGCGTGTTCTACAAGCAGTTCGGCATCACCCTGGCTGTGGCCATTGTGATTTCTGCCGTCAATGCCCTTACCCTAAGCCCAGCCCTCTGCGCCATCTTCCTGAAACCTCACAAGGAGAATTCCATTCATACCAGGGGACTGATCAAGCGTTTTTACGACGCCTTCAATGTAGCCTTTGCCGTCATGACAAAGCGTTACCAGAAGGTAACCGCCTTCTTCATCCATCGCAAATGGCTTGCAGCAGGACTGATTCTCTTTTTCGGACTCACTCTTTATGCGTTGCTGAAGACTACTCCCACCGGATTTGTGCCTGCCGAAGACCGCGGAATTCTATTTGTGGATATCAGTCTGCCTCCGGCCTCATCGCTCGAGCGGACAAAGGCTGTGGCTATGCAGGTTGAAAAAATCGTGGCTTCCATTCCCGAAATGTACAGCTATTCGCGTATTGTGGGCAACTCGTTCATCAGCGGGAACGGCAGTTCCTATGCCATGCTGATTTGTGAGCTGAAGCCTTTCGAGGAACGCACCAAAAAAGGGCAGGACGTGAACAGCGTGATTGCAAAGCTTTTTGCCGCGACCTCGAAAATCAGTGAAGCGAAGATATTTTTCTTCACTCCCTCCATGGTTCCCGGCTTCGGAATGGCGGGAGGTATTGAAATGCGGCTCGAGGATAAAACCGGCGGAGACATCAAGGTGTTTGAACAGAATGAAAAAAGATTTCTCGAAGCCTTGAGCAAACGCCCCGAGATACAGTATGCTACAACGCCTTTCAACACTAATTTTCCACAATACCTTATTGATGTGAATGCGGCTAAATGCCTGGAAGCCGGCGTACCTGTAAGCACAGTGCTGCTGGCTCTTCAGCAATATGTGGGCGGTTTCTATGCCTCCGATTTCAACCGTTTTGGAAAACAATACCGCATTATGGTACAGGCAGAACCCCGTTACCGGGGAAATCCCGGCGATCTGAACAATATTTTTGTACGCAATGCACAGGGCCAGATGGCGCCGGTTACCGAATTCATGAGCATGAAACGGGTATATGGGCCCGAGAACCTCACCCGCTTCAATATGTACACGGCTATTACCGTGAATGGTTCTCCGAACACGGGATACAGTACGGGCGATGCGATCCAGGCCGTGCGTGAAGTGGCCGCAGTGACCCTGCCTCCTGGATATGGTTACGAATTTTCCGGGATCACGCGTGAAGAGGTGACCTCCACCCACCAGTCTCTCCTCATCCTGGTACTGAGCCTCATCTTTGTTTACTTCCTCCTGAGCGCGCAGTATGAGAGCTTTATCCTTCCCTTGTCCATCATTCTTTCCTTGCCGGTAGGGTTGGCGGGATCGTTCATCTTTGCCCGCCTCATGGGAGTGGAGAACAATATTTACCTGCAGATATCGCTCATCATGCTTATCGGGCTGCTGGCCAAGAATGCCATTCTTATTGTTGAATTCGCTCTACAGCGAAGGCGGCGTGGCATGAGTATATTGCAATCGGCCATTGAAGGAGCCACAGCGCGTCTGCGGCCTATCCTCATGACCTCCTTTGCCCTGATATTCGGCCTTATGCCCCTCATCGTGGGGGGAGGTGTGGGAGCCAACGGTAACCGCTCCATCGGCGTGGGCGCTGTAGGAGGTATGCTGGTAGGAACTTTCATCGGCATCCTGGTCATTCCAGCCATGTACACCATTTTTGAACTGCTGCAGGAAAAGATCAGGAAACCCCGAAACCAGGAAGAAATTGAATAGCCAGCCCGGATTTTATATATGCCGAAACATCTCACTGATATGGACACAAGGATTTTAAGAAATATAATCGTCGCCCTGGGCATCGCTTTTCTGCTTGCCGCATGCAATGCTTCCCGCGACCTTCCGTGGAAAACCGTGAGTACAGATAAGCTTTACAGGGATTCCCTTATGGCCGACACGGTTTCCATGGCGACCAAAACCTGGAGTGAACTATTCACAGACAAGCAGTTGCAAAGCCTCATCAGAGAAGGGATTGACAGCAGTCTCGACCTCCAGATTGCCATACAAAGGGTAAATGAGGCCGAAGCTTATTTCAGGCAGAGCAAAGCCAATCTCCTTCCGGGTATTTCAGCGATCGGGGAAGCGAGTTTTACAAAGAATTCCAAATCGCTTTACCCCAATGGGTCCGGTGAAACGAAATTTTATGAACTGGGTGCATCGGCCAGCTGGGAGATCGATATCTGGGGCAAACTACGGCGTGCAAAACGGGCATCCTATGCCAACCTGCTGGCTTCCGATGCAGGCAGAAAAGCTGTACAAACCAGACTGGTGGCCGATATCGCCACCGCATACTATACCCTGCTGGGCCTGGATGCCAAGCTGGATATAACGCAAAAGACCGTGCAGACCAATATCGAGCAGGTTGAAACCATGAAGATCATGAAGGACAACGGCAGGGTGAACGGCGCCGCGGTAGTACAGAGCGAAGCTGCCCGTTATGCAGCCGAGGTTACTGTTCCCGATCTGAAACAACAGATACTCGAAGCTGAAAATGCACTTTGTCTGCTGCTTGGCCGTCCGGGAGAACCCGTTGTCAGGGGCAAACTGGTTGACCAGCCCTCTACCCCAGCGATGCAAACCGGCATTCCTGCCATGCTGCTGGAAAACCGTCCCGATGTGATGCAGGCCGAATATGAACTGATGGCAGCCTATGAAACCACCCGGAGCGCCCACGCCTATTTCTTTCCCATGCTGAAGATCACCGCTCAGGGAGGCTTTATGGCTGTAAACACTGCCGACCTGCTTAATCCAACCTCGCTTGCAGGGAATATCATTGCCGGGCTTACACAACCCATCTTCAACAACAGGGCCAACATTGCCCGGCTGAAAGTGAGCAAGGCCCAGCAGGAAGAGGCGCTCCTCAACTTCAGAAGCACCCTGTACAATGCAGGTATCGAAGTACAGAATGCCATGGGATCGTATTTGTCGGCCCAGGCTAAAGAAGAACTCAGGCAGAAACAGATCGATGCCCTGCTTAAATCCGTTTCCTATACGAAGGAATTGCTTACTTACGGCACAGCCAGCTATCTTGAAGTCCTGAGCGCCCAACAGAGCCTGCTCGCGGCACAAATCAGCAGTGTGAACGACAGGCTGCAACAGCTCGATGCTGTGGTATCGCTGTACCGGGCCCTTGGGGGTGGATGGAGATAGCACTTGATATATCTTTTTATAGCTGCATAAGCAGGATATTCTGTACCTGTGTATAAGCCCGGTCAGGTCAGTGGCTTGCCGGAATCATTGCAAATGAATATCTTTGAAGAAGGTATTGAACAATTTATACCTTAAGTCGTTTGAACAGGGAATTGCCGGACACCAATCCCTGCTATTGCCCGAATCGCATGCGCCCATGAAGATTCTCATTGTTGAAGACGAAAAGGAACTGCTCGAATCCATCGTTTCCTTCCTGAAAAGCGAAGGATATGTGTGTACTGCCGCACTGAACTACGAAACAGCCATTGATAAGATCAAACGGTTCGGCTATGACCTGGTGCTGGTCGATCTTAACCTTCCCGATGGCAATGGAATAGAGATCATCCGGCACCTAAAGGAGATGAAATTCAAAGGTGGGATCATCATTGCATCGGCACGCGATACGCTCGACGACCGGATCCTTGGGCTGGACACCGGCGCTGATGATTACCTGGTCAAACCCTTTCACCTGGCCGAACTCAATGCGCGCATCAAATCCCTTACACGGCGGGTGATGTTCAAGGGCGACGAAGACATTATTCACCAGGAAATACAGATCAAACCCGACGAACATAAGGTATTCATCCATGGCGAACTGCTCGATCTTACCAAGAAAGAGTTCGAAATGCTCCTTTTTTTTGTAACCAATAAGGACAAGGTCTTGTCAAAGGAATCGATTGCCGAACACCTTTGGGGCGATTACATGGACTCCACCTATTCATATGATTTTGTTTACGCCCATATCAAAAACCTCCGGAAAAAACTGATCGACAAGGGCGCCGGAAAATACCTGCAGACGGTTTATGGCGTTGGATATAAATTCACTGACAGTTGAAACTACTTACAAAAACTACCCTTTTCTTCATCACCATTGCCCTGTTCATCCTTTTTATGGGCGGGATTATTTTTTACCTGGCCTTTAAATATATGGTGAACCGGGAAGTGAAACGTGAACTGGTTACCGAAATTCACCAGGTACTGATCCACCCGCCCCGGAGTACCCTAATCGGGATAGACTCGGTTGTTTATGACCTGCCTGTGCATTACCAGATTATTCCCATATCAAGGATAAAGAACAACACCTTTGTTTTCAGCGACACCCTGCTGTACGATAATATCATGAACCATTACCAGCCGTTTCGTGTGATCAGTTACGAAACACGTCTTAACGGAAGGCCTGTGAAAATTAGTATTTCCAAATCGCTTCTGGTATCAGATGAACTGGTGGCCTATGTTGCCTTCGTTACCCTTGGCCTGTCGGTTATCCTGCTTCTGTGCATCCTGGTTTTCAATAACTTTTTCTTCTCTCAGATCTGGGGCAGTTTTTTCCACACATTGGATGTGATCAGGGATTATGACTTATCCGACAAAAAGGAGATCATTCTTCCTGAATCTGAAATTACCGAATTCAACCTGCTGAACCAGGGATTCGAAAAAATGCACCAGCGTATACGGAAAGATTACCGGAACCTGAAGGAATTCATTGAGAATATATCGCACGAGATCCAGACCCCGCTGGCCGTGATCAAATCGAAGGTTGACCTGTTGCTTCAGGATGAAAAACGTAACTGCGATGAAATTGAACAGATCCAATCCATTCAGAACAATGCCATCCGGTTATCGAACCTTAATAAATCGCTCATCCTTCTTTCAAAAATCGACAATAACCAGTTCCCCCAGAAAGAAGAGGTTCGTATACAGGAAATCATAAGCTTTCACCTCGATAATTTCGAAGAGATCATCCTCTCTAAAAATATCAGCCTGACGAAATCCTTCCACGATGATCCTGTTGTGCAGGCCGATCCAAGCCTGATCAATATCCTTCTGCTTAACCTTCTCAAAAACGCCGTATACCACAATCTTCCTTCGGGCAGCATTGAAATTGAAACAGGTAAAAATTTCCTCTGTGTGAAAAATACCGGGAAGGAGCTTGAAATCAACCCGGAAGACATTTTCAAGCGATTTACCAAATCCTCATCGAAGCCTGAATCGCTGGGACTTGGACTGGCCATCGTGAAAAAAATCTGCGATTATTATCACTATACGGCAAAATATTCGTATAAGGATCATTATCATGCACTTACGATAGATTTCCCCTGATTTGATTCCCTGTCTTCCCCCCTGAAAAGAATTCAGAATTTATTCAAAATTGGGTGCCTACCTTAGCTGCCTTAGGATTACACATTATGATAGGCATTCTGGGAATAAGTCATAAATCTGCTCCGGTAAGCATCCGGGAGTTGTATGCATTTGATGAGCAGGAAAAAGTGAATTTTGTATGCCAGGTACAGCATGCGTTGCAGTTGGAAGGCATGGTCATTTTATCGACCTGCAACCGCACCGAAATTTATTTTAATTCACTACTCGAGGACAGCAGCGGAATATATAAAACTCTTACCGTAGAACTGCTCAGGTTCAGGAATACAGCAGAGGAAACCCTTCAGCATTTCTATTTTTACACCCAGGAAGAAGCAGTGAGGCAGTTGTTCCGCGTTGCTTCGGGGCTGGATTCCCTGGTGCTGGGTGAGGAACAGATCCTGGTGCAGGTAAAGGAAACCTTCCGAAATGCACAGGCGGCAAAGTTGACCGACTGCATTCTATCCCGCCTTTTCATAAAAGCCATTGAAGCCGGTAAACGGGTACGCACGGAAACTCACCTGAATAAAGGCGCTGCCTCGGTGAGTTATGCAGCCGTCGAACTCAGCCATGAGCTTTTCCCCGATCTCTCCGATCGTACCGTGATGGTGATCGGCGCCGGGCAAACCGGCGATCTCATCCTGCAGAGCCTCCTGAAGAAGAGCCGCCCTACCCTCATTATTGCCAACCGTACCCTCTCGAAGGCTGAAGAACTCGCCTCGAGGTACACCGGAAAGGCTGTTGAACTGTCAGAAATTGAAAACTGTCTTCCGCAGTGCGATCTCGTCTTCACTGCCACCTCATCGAAGGAGCATCTCATTACCCGCGACATGGTAAGCCGGGGTATGAACCACAGGAGCCTGTCCCAGGTATACATTGACCTCTCCGTACCCACCAACATCGAAGAAAACGTAAAAGAAGTGGAGCAGGTTCAACACTTCGGCGTTGACGACCTGAAAGCCGTGGTGAGCAAAAACGTGGAGCGCAGGAAATCGGCCACGGAACAGAGCCTCGAGATCATTTCCGAAGTGCTGGAAGAGTTCATGGAATGGCTCGACTTCCAGAACCTCACTCCCACCATCATTTCGATCAAGGAAAACCTCCGGATCATGCAGCAAACCGAGATGGAAGGTTTCAAAAAACATAACAAGATCAAGGAAGCTGAGCTCATTGAACAGTATTCGGAACATATATCCGAAAAGGTTGCCCAGATGTTCATCAGGAAACTGAAACAGGTCACCGAAAACGGCCGGAAAACCGAATACATTAAAGTGATCAACGATTTATTTGAACCCATAGAAAATGACTGACCGCCCCGTACGCATTGCCACCCGCGGAAGTAAACTTGCATTATACCAGGCAAACAAAGTAAAAGAAGAACTGCAGAAATGTTTTCCCGCGAAGACATTCGAAATCCGGGTGATCAAAACCCAGGGTGACAAGATCCTTGACGTGGCCCTGTCGAAAATCGGCGACAAAGGATTGTTCACCAAGGAACTTGAAAATTCGCTGTTGCAGCAGGAAACCGACCTTGCCGTGCATAGCCTGAAGGATATGCCCACGGAGCTTCCCGAGGGCCTGATGCTGGGTGGTATCCTGGAAAGAGGCGAAGTACGCGACGCCCTGGTGAGCCTGAACGGAAAAAAGCTTTCACAACTCGACAAATCGGATATTGTTGCCACTTCAAGCCTCAGGCGCAGGGCGCAATTGCTGAGGTTCAACCCTGGTATGAACATTGTTGACATCCGGGGAAACGTCGATACGCGGTTGCAGAAAATGGCCGACGGGTATTGCACCGCCGTGGTGATGGCTGCTGCCGGTCTGCAACGCCTGGGATACGGCGACCGTATTACAGAGATACTCGATCCTTCGGTTATCGTTCCGGCTGTGAGCCAGGGCGCAATTGCCATTGAAATTAGGAATAACGATGCATCTATCCAATCGCTTGTCAGCGCCATCAATCATGAACAAACAGCTGTTGCCGTAACAGCCGAACGAACCTTTATGCGCATGCTGGAAGGGGGCTGCCAGATTCCGGTGGGCTGTTACTCACAGGTTGACCATGAAACCTTCCGCATCACCGGATTTGTTTCCAATCCCGATGGCACAAAGGCGATAAAAGACAAAGCCGAAGGTCCGGTTAAGGTGGCCGAAAGCATTGCCATTTCTCTGGCCAACCATTTCCTGGAAATGGGCGCACTGGAAATGATCCGCAACATCAGAACATTGAATAGCCTATGAACCTTCAGGGGAAAATTTTCATATCCACCGTAAGCGCTCAAAAAGCGGCCGGCCTCAGGAAATTCCTGGAGCCCCTAGGCGCTACCGTGATTGATTTCCCTATGACCGAAATCACCGGGGTTGAGTGTTCGGAAGAGATCCGGAACATCATGACTTCCCTTCCCACTTACCAATGGATCATTTTCACCAGCGCCAACGGGGTGAGACATTTCCATAACCTTATGCAAACCTGCCTGGGGGAGGCCAACTTACCGGCATCCGTCAGAATGGCAGCAGTGGGCGTAAAAACTGCGCAGGAGATTGAAAAGTTCTTCCGGTCCGCTGATTTTACGGGCTCAGAAAACACTGCCGAAGATCTGGTGAGCGAATTGCTCCTAAAAGAAAACCTGCAGGGAATTCAGATTCTTCTGCCCCTGGGCAATCTTGCACCCCATACCCTGGAAGAAAGGCTTTCGTCAATTGCAAAAGTCACACGCATAAATGTTTATAGCACCATCAGAGCCGATCAGCCTGATTTATCCATTGTGGAGCAAATAAAAAACGACCGGTACGACCTTGTCCTGTTTACCAGTCCCTCGGGCATCGAACACTTTGTTGGTGTAATGGGCCCTGCCATGATTAGCAGCATTCGTTGGGCCAGCATCGGTCCCGTTACAACTAAGGCTGCCGCAAAATACGGACTGAATCCTCTCATTACGGCTACCCATTCCACTTATGAAGGACTAGCCCAGGATATTATAGAATATTACACATTAAAATCATAAAATTATGTCTTTCCCGGTAACACGTTTAAGAAGACTCAGGAAGAATCCCATTTTGCGCAAAATGGTGACCGAAACCGTGATTTCACGCGACGACCTCGTTATGCCGATGTTTGTCTGTCCCGGCACAAAGGTTAAAAATCCTATTCATTCCATGCCCGGAAATAGCCAGTTATCGGTTGATTACCTGGTTGAAGAATGCAAAATGCTTGTGGACAAAGGCATCAAAGCTTTCCTCCTGTTTGGCATTCCCGATCATAAGGATGAAACCGGTGAAGTAGCCACGCACGATGATGCCATTGTACAGCGTGCCATCAAGGCTCTGAAAAAGGATATCAAAGATATCTTTCTCATTGCCGATATCTGCAATTGCGAATATACAACGCATGGACATTGCGGAACCATTGTCAACGGCGATGTGGACAATGACCTCACCCTTGAAACCCTTTCACAGCAGGCCTTATCGTTTGCCCGTGTAGGTGTGGACATCGTGGCGCCGAGCGACATGATGGATGGCCGTGTGGGACACATGCGCCAGACGCTCGATAAAAACGACTTCTCATACATGCCTATTCTGGCCTATTCGGCTAAGTATGCCTCTGCCTTCTATGGACCTTTCAGGGATGCAGCCGAAAGCGCACCGAAGTTCGGCGACCGTGCATCGTACCAGATGAACTCTGCCAACAGCGACGAGGCTATGCGCGAAATCGCCCTCGATATTGAGGAAGGCGCCGACATCGTGATGGTAAAGCCTGCCCTGAGCTACCTCGATATTATCCGGCGTGCAAAAGACGAATTCAATATTCCTATCGCCGCCTACAACGTGAGCGGTGAATTTTCCATGGTAAAAGCCGCAGCGGAAAAGGGATGGATCGACGAGAAACGCATCGTCCGAGAAATACTCACTTCTATTAAAAGGGCCGGATCGGACATCATCATTACTTACCATGCAAGGGATATGGCAAACTGGCTTTGATCAAAACAGTCATTTCATGAATAAAAACACCTAATCATTTTACCAGCAGGAACATGAATCTTACCAGCAGCATCAAAGAGTTCAGGAGGGCGCAGGAATGCATTCCCGGAGGGGTAAACTCACCTGTCCGTGCTTTCAGGAGCGTACAGGGCGACCCCGTTTTCATTAAGCAGGCAGGCGGATCGAGAATTACCGATATTGACGGCAATGAGTATATCGATTACGTATGCTCCTGGGGCCCTAT
>JAKAMP010000012.1:0-7565 GCA_021812865.1 Bacteroidota bacterium
ATCTTGCTTCGACAGGGCTCAGCACAAGTGCTTCGACATGGCTCAGCACAGGTACTTCGACATGGCTCAGCACAGGTGTTGAACTAAATTCCGATGTAGATCAATGACCACATGCGGCGGATTCGCCAGTCAGAAGTTTGATTTTTTAAATAATGAATATGAAGTGGAAAAGTTTATAACAAATATTTCAGAATTGAAAAATCTCTATAAGGCAAGTAAAGCAATTGCTTTGATATTGGGCAGTTTGTTTTTAATATCAGGGGTTGAATTTTCTATTTCAATTATATGGCCTGATCTTAGCAATAGGTGGTACTTATTTTTGCAGACCAACTGGCTTATTGTAATTTTTAAACTACATAATGGATTAATCCATGTGAGTGACAACCCGCTTTATGGATTGAATATTTTTGATATGATCATCATGGTACTCTTTAGTATCCTCAGTTTTGCAATTAGTAATATTCTCAAAAAAGTGAACAGAATATGGCCGCCAATTGCTTTTGCATTATCTGTAATTTCAATAATGCTTTTCATCATAACTCAAATGGTGGGACGTAGCACTATAATGCTTTCAGTGTTAATATTTTCATTTGTAATGCTTAGAAACAAAGCATTGAATAAAACAACTATTTATGCCGGAGTTCTTGGAGGAATTTTTTTATTTACTGGAGATTTAACTGTTGGTATTGATTCAAACCTGATTACAATCCTTTTCGGAATTGGATATGTATTATTGACCTTTTGGTTTTTTTTGATTGGCCGGAAGCTATTCTTATTTGATAGGTAGAGCTAATTTTACCTTTTTTGCTATGATCAGCCACAATGCAATTGAAATATTTGAATATAAATAAGAAATTATGGAAACTAAAAAATTTGAGTATGATGTTGAATTAAGGCCGTATTTAAGAATGCTTGGTTTTCTATCAATCGGCTTATTTGCTATTATACCTTTTCAGGCAGCTGTTTATTTTATTTCTCCACCGCCAACCACCGTAATTCAATATTTTGCGCTATTCCAAAAAAATGCTTTTCTTGGTTTCCTTGGCCTTGATTTGAGCTTAACAGTCGATAATCTTTTATTTTTATTGGTTTATATTGGGTTCTATTTTTTATTCAGGCAATACAACAGAATTTTAGTGACTATTGCACTTATTTTTGCAATTATAAGTGTTGCACTTTATGTAATATCCAGGGAAGCATTATTTAGCATGATGAATTTAAGTAATCAATATTCTATAGCCTCCGGTGAAACAGAAAAGACTGCTTTAATAACTGTTGGACAAACGATGCTTACAATATTTAATGGAACTTGTTTTAATGTAAGCTACTTTTTAGGGGGACTTATCATTATTCTTTTTTCAATTGCAATGCTTAAAAACAAAATATTTACGAAGATAACCGCTTGGCTTGGACTTTCAATGGGTCTATTCATGCTTATTCCTCCCACTTTTGGAAAATTTGGATTGATTCTTTCTTTTTTATCTATCATTTTAATTTTGCCCTGGTTAATTCTTATCGCAATCCGATTTTTTAAGTTGAGTAAGCAAAATTTCTCTCAAAAGGAATAAAAGCCATGCGGTAATGATTGCAGATTTTTATAGCCCGTCTTAAAGTTTGTTGTTGCTTTGTCCGCAATCCCTTACTGGCCATTCCGCCAACGTTGGAAGTAATTGAAAGAAAGAGTGCAAGATATATAATAACTAAAAATTATGAATAAAAACGATTGGAATCCTGATTTATATTTGAAGTTCGATAAAGAACGTATTCGGCCTTCCATTGATTTAGTCGCAAGGATCGATTGCGATACACCGGGTAAGATTATTGATATTGGTTGTGGCCCTGGCAATAGTACTCAGATTTTAGTTAACAGATGGCCTGATTCTGTTATAATTGGTGCAGATAATTCACCGGCAATGATTAAAAAAGCGACAGCTGACTTTCCAAATCAAAAATGGATTTTGTTTGATGCTGGGAACGATAATATAAATGATAAATTTGATTTAGTATTTTCAAATGCAACAATTCAATGGATTCCTAATCATGATAAATTATTAAAAAGATTCGCCGATTTATTAAAAGATACTGGAATTTTAGCAGTTCAATTGCCTCTGTTCTTTGATATGCCATTGAGCAAATCAATTTCAGAGATTGCAAGACAAGATAAATGGAAAGTTGCAACACAAGGAGTTGATAATTTATTTACCATCAATACATCTGCATATTATTATGACCATTTAGCCAAATATTTCAGTGAGATTGATATTTGGACAACTGATTATTATCATGTTATGGAATCACAATCTTCGATTTTGGAGATGATCCGGTCAACAGGATTAAAGCCCTATCTTGAGCGGCTTGCAGATGATAATGAGAAAAAGCAATTTGAAACCCTTGTGCTTGAAAAAATTAAACAGGATTATCCATTACAAAGCAATGGGAAAGTACTTTTCCCTTTTAAAAGATTATTTTTCGTAGCTAAAAAGTAACATGCACCCAATAAATAGGACTCTGAGCGGACTGCAAGACCCAGCGATGAGTACATGTTTAACAATACCTGACTGCCTTGTTACTATGTAATTATTCTAAGTTTAAAGAATTTTAAATAGGATGAAGAGTATTTCAATCGCATGGATCAATTGGTACCGAAGGTTAAGCAGAGACGATGAAGCTAACATGAAAACCAGTGAAAACTCGGCGTATATTGCATCAATTGATATGCTCTTATGAAAAATTTAAACAGGCTATAAATAAATCGTTCTGTGAAAAAAATGGACTCGGGTTTTAGGCGCCTGTCCCGCCGGTCCAGGCGGGGAAACTCCGTTTTTAAACAAGTTCTTCCTGAAGGGTCCGGGGAAATCAATTTCATTTTTTTATATCTTTATAGAAATGCAATTCCATGTTGACTATGAAAAATCTGGTTACGGCCTTTCTTATTTTTACTTCTATAAGCATTTATTCACAAAACATTGGTGAAGAGTCCAAAGATTATGATCTTGGGCTTAGCTATCTGGGTGAGCAAAATTTCAAAATGGCAGATTCTTTAATTACGAAATATCTTGACCGTGGAAATTATTTGTCATTTTTTTTCAATGTATCCTCAAATCCTACTCCGATCAATGATGTTCATTTCAATCTGGCCGTGGCAAAATTAGGGCTAAAGGATACCTGTTCCTTTTGTACGGAAATGCATTTGGCATCCATATTCAATGATACTGCGGCATTCAATGTTTATTATTCAATTTGTGGAGAATCTATTACGAAATACTATTTAAATAAAAAGTATTTACCCTGCACAGACGACAAAGCCAGATATGAAATTATTACCTATTTCGATAAATATCATCACAAAACCATAGGCAGAGTTTTAGATCTTAAACTAATCGACACGAATCCGCTCACTATGCTTATGGCCAGTTTTGGGAATATTGTCGGGTCATTCAGAATGGAGAAAACCGATACTGTATATACCTATTTAGACAGTGATTATTGGCCTAAGTTTCGCAATTGGAATAGTGACTATGGGGGATTTATAGAATTTAACCTTCAATATCCTGAAAGTAAGCAGATTGCTTTAGTTAAATATAAAAAAGATCAGCTCATCGTAAATTGTGATGCTATTATTGATAAAACAGGGAAAATTAATGAATTAAAGATTGCATCGTTTTCTCCTGTTTCTTTAGATTCCATATATCTGAAGGAAGCCCTTAATGTGGTGCGCAAATCTGAGAAATATATTAAACCCGCCAGGATCCTGGGAAGAAATGTATCATGTGAAAGTATGTTTCCGGTTATTTTTAAATTGAAGGAAGACTGATATGCGATTTGAGAGACAGAAGTCAGCATGTCCCCGGTAAAAAGATCAGCATAATTATGTTAGGATTTATGTCGAAAGGGAGTCGCATATAAAAGCCAGAATCAACATTTTATTCATTTCTGAATCTCTTGAAATATAATACCCATGCACGTCAAAGGCATCAACTACGACACCGGCACCGGTGGCGAATCGTTTTTTTGCCACAAAGGCACACGATGCGCAAAGGTTTACCAATCCATAACAGATTATCGGTTATTCTGCGGAAGCCATCATTCTCATCATTGAAAAAAGCCCCCGCACCCCAACCGCTCGCCCGACTGCAAGACAACAAGACCGCATGACCGCACGACAACAAGACCGCACGACTGCACGACCGCACGACAATATTTCCCGCACGTTGAGGCGTAGCCGAAACCCGCCGGGCTGAGCGGAGTCGAAGCCCTGGCGCACAGCGATCGGGAACTGCACAACCGCAAAACAGAAGCAATTGATTTCCACAATTAATTTTATCTTTGTGTGAAGGGATTGAAAATGACAGATACAATACAGATATTGAATTACCTGACTCATAACAAGGAAAGGTTTCAAAAAGAATACCATTTGAAACGCATTGGAGTATTTGGTTCATTCGCCAGGGGAGAGCAAACTGAACAAAGCGATATTGATATCATCATCGAATTTGAAGAAGGAACCGACAACTTATTTGAATTAAAACACAGGCTTAAAAGCGAAATCCAATCCATGTTTAAATTGCCCGTAGATATTTGTCGGGAGAAGTATATCAAACCATTTTTTAAAGATCAGATTTTACAGGAAGCAAAATATGCATAGCATTTCCCATAAAGATTTTGCTTGTTTGTTAAATATGCTTGATGCTATCAATAAGATTCAAGTCTATTCTGGTAAGTTTAACAATGCAGATGATTTTTATGGTGACAACATTTCATTTGATGCCACCATGATGAATTTTATAGTTATTGGAGAAATGGTTGATAAACTTACTGATATGTTTTTGGAAAAGACTTCCGGGAAAATTGATTGGAATAAAGTCAAAGGATTTAGAAATATTATTGCTCACAACTATTTTGGAATTGATGCTGAAGAAGTTTGGCAGATAATCCGTACAAGGATACCCGAACTAAGGGCAGAAATAGAAATTTTGATAAAATAGCAGCCAATCCCCATCCGCCGAAGCGGACTGCATGATCGGCGTTCCATTAATTTTGTATTGCGAATTTTTCCTTTGCCACAAAGGCACGCAAAGCGCGAAGGTTTAGCAATCCATAACATATTATCGGTTATTCTGCGGAAGCCATCATTCTCATCATTGAAAAAAGTCCCCACACCCAATCCCCTCGCACGACCGCAAGACAACAAGACCGCACGACTGCACGACAACAAGACCGCCCGACTGCAAGACAACAAGACCGCCCGACTGCACGACAACAAGACCGCCCGACTGCAAGACAACAAGACCGCACGACCGCACGACAACAAGACCGCATGACCGCAAGACAACAAGACCGCACGACTGCACGACTGCACGACAACAAGACCGCACGACCGCAAGACAACAAGACCGCACGACTGCACGACCGCACGACATTTTTCCCCTGTTTCATTCTTTCTGAAAAAAAATCTTCTAACTTAGGCAGGAAATCAGTTGTGCATGATCAAAAGGAATATCCTCACCATAAGCCTGTATTTTCTTGCCGGGATCGGGTTTATTCTCTGTGATCAGTTGAACCTTCCCATTCTGAAGGTCATTCTGAAGGCCTCCATTATTCCGGCGCTGGCGCTGTTCTTTCTCACCTCCCTTTCGAAGCGGCCTGTGCTCAGCGACTGGCTCATCGTGTCGGCCCTGTTTTTTTGCTGGGCGGGCGATGTGCTGCTCGAGTTTACCGGGGTGAATGAGATGTATTTTATTTCCGGACTGGCGGCCTTCCTCATCGCTCATATTTTTTACACCCTTACCTTTTTTCGCACGCCCGGCGGGTTTACCTTCTTCCGTTTCAAGAAATTCCAGTTGCTCATTATCATTCTGTATGGCGCCCTTACGCTTTATACCGTGATGCCTGCGCTGGGAACGATGCTTCTTCCGGTTACCCTTTACAGCATCGTGATTACCGGCATGGTCATTTCGGCCCTTTCGCGCTACGGGAAGGTGGACGATACCGGCTACCTGCTTGTGTTCACCGGGGCATTTCTTTTCCTCATATCCGACTCGCTCATTGCCTTCAACCGGTTTGGCCATCCTTTCAAACATGCGGGAATTGCCATTATGGTAACCTATATCCTGGCCCAGTTCCTGATTGTGGAAGGCATGATACGCGAACACAACGCCCGGAACTGATTTCTGAACCATCCTGATTCAGCCTATGAAAGGATACCCCTGCAAACAATCCAAACCAGTTATATGAAAAAAATAATCCGGATTATCGTCATCATTATCCTGATCCCGGTGGTTGCACTCGGGTTGATCATCCTCTATGCCGCCGTCACCCGCTACAATCCGCCGGAACGCGAGGTGCTGTACCAGTCCGACTCCGGTACGGTGGTGGCCGACAGTTCCGTGCTCACGCTGATGAGCTGGAATATTGGTTATTGCGGACTGAACCGCGAAATGGACTTCTTTTACGACGGGGGAAAGAGGGTAAGACCCCCGCACGAACAGGTAGTGAAAAACATTGCCGACGTGGGATCATTCCTGAAAAGAAACGATTCGCTCGACTTCATTCTTCTACAGGAGATCGATGTGAATTCGCGCCGTAGCTATCATATTCCCGAGATTGATACCTTTGCCCATGACCTGCCTGCCTTTCATCCTTATTTCGCGATGAATTACAATGTATTTTTCGTTCCCCTTCCTTTTACTGAACCCATGGGCAGCGTGAAGTCGGGCATTGCTTCATACACCCGTTTCCAGCCATTTTTGGTTGAGCGCTATTCGTATCCTTCGAAGTTTCCCTTTCCCAAGGATTTATTCATGCTGAACCGCTGTTTTATGGTGAAGCATTTCAAGACCTCGGATGGGAAGGAACTGCTGCTCATCAACACCCACAATTCGGCCTACGATCCGGGTGGAAAGCTTCGTACCAAGGAGATGAATTATTTCAAGGCCTACCTGGAAAAGCAATTTAATAAGGGCGACTATGTGATTGTAGGGGGAGACTGGAACCAGTCGCCTGCCGGGTTCAAGCCTCAGTTTCAGGGCCATCCCTTCGACACCCTTGATGTAACGTATATTCCCGATCATTATCTTCCTGACAACTGGACATGGCTGTACGATCGCACCATGCCCTCCAATCGCCGCGTGGTGGCTCCCTATGATCCGGCCACAACCCTCACCACGGTGATCGACTTCTTCCTGCTTTCGCCCAACGTGGAGGCGCTTACCGTGAAGACGCAGGATGTAGGCTTCGAGTTCTCCGACCACCAGCCGGTCATTGCGAAGGTCAGGCTGAAATAATTTAGGAACTTTTTAAAATTCATAAGGAGAATTATAATTGGTATTATTCTTTTGAAAATGGATTGATTTTTTTATTCGAATAGAATGATAAATTAATGTTTTTTGATAAAATATTCATTGCCATCCTCCAATCCCATACTCCCTTGCAAGCCACGCGTGAGGACGTCCATTCGCCGCGGCGAACGAACCCGGAGTTTTGCGGCCCCTGTCGCGCCAGACTGTGCGACAAGCAAAAGCTCCAGGTTGCCCGCCAGAACGACCTTTTCGGGATGGCCCGCCAGA
>JAKAMP010000012.1:7575-14213 GCA_021812865.1 Bacteroidota bacterium
CCGCCAGAAGGACTAAGTCGGGCTGGGATTTCGTGGGGCCCTTTTCCCCGCCTGCCATACATTGGCCTGCGCAATGGCGGGCAGGTTTCGTCTATTTCTTTTGGGCAAGCAAAAGAAATGGACTCAGGGTTTGGGGTGAAACCCCAATTATATTCAGGAATTCAATGGAAGAGATAAAACTTTTTGAAATCTTAAATTCAATCCTTTATCCATGAAAACATTCAGAAAAATTCTGCTGGGACTGCTTGTTATTATTGCCCTGGCAGTGATCGCAGGCATGATCATGATCCGGAACATTTCGCATAAGGGCATACCCCAATATTCGGGAACGCTCAACCTGAAGTGCATCCATGAAGAGGTGAATGTGGTGCGCGATGAGAACGGAATTCCGCATATCTATGCGAAAAACGAGAACGACCTGTATGCTGCCGTGGGGTATGTGCTTGCCCAGGATCGTTTATGGCAGATGGACCTGCTGCGCCGCGTTACCACCGGTCGGCTATCGGAGATCTTCGGCGCGCGCATGGTCGAAACAGACCTGCTGCTGCGTGCCTTGCGCTACTCCGATAAGTCGGCAAAGATCCTGGCCATCATGGATACGGCTCAACTCGATGCGCTGAAATCCTTCTGCAACGGAATAAATGAATACATCAATAGGGCAGGCGATAAACTTCCTCCCGAATTCAGCATTCTGGGTTACAAACCCGAGCCGTTCGAGCCTATTTCTTGCATAAACCTGATCGGTTACATGGCCTGGGATTTGCGTTCGGGCTGGAGCGAGGTGCTTCTCGACGAGATCCGTCCGCACCTCAGCGATTCGCTTTACCGGGAACTGATTCCCGGTCCGGAGCTGCGTAAAACCCATGTTTATCCTTATTATACCCGCGACAGCCTGCTTGTTCCTTTCCAGGCAGCCCTGCTGAAAGCCAATACCATTCTCGATGAAATGGGACTGCATGTGTTCCAGGGAAGCAACAACTGGGCGGTGAGCGGCAAAAGAAGCGTTACCGGGAAACCCATACTCTGCAACGACATGCACCTGGGGCTCAATGTTCCCGGGATCTGGTACCAGATGCACCAGGTCATTCCCGGCAAGCTCGATGTTTCGGGCGTGGTGCTTCCCGGTCAGCCCTTCGTCATTTGCGGGCATAACGACCGCATCGCATGGGGCATGACCAACGTTACCGTCGACAATGTGGACTTCTACCAGGAAAAACTGAAAGACGACGACAGCCTGCAATACCAGCAGAATGGCGAATGGAAGAAAATGGAAGTGAGAAAGGAAATCATCCGGATCAAGGGCGGCAAGCAGGTGGAGCGTACGCTGGAATTCACCCGTCACGGACCCGTGGTTTCAGCTATGAAAAACATCAAAGGCAAGGTGGTAACCATGCATTGGGTGGGCGATGAGATGAGCAACGAACTGCGTACCGTTTACCTGCTCAACCGGGCCGGCAACTGGAACGACTTTACCCATGCCATTTCCACTTTCCAGGCCACCAGTCAGAATATTGTATATGCCGATGTGGACGGCAATATTGGTCTTTACTGCGCGGCAGGCATTCCCATTCGCGACAGGAGCTTCGATGGGTTTATCCTTCCCGGCTGGACCAATCAGTATGACTGGAAAGGATTTGTGCCCTTCGAAAACCTTCCGCACAGCTTCAATCCGCCGAACGGCTATGTTTCATCGGCCAACAACAAGACCGTGGGCGATGATTACCCGTACCATATTGGCACCTGGTTTGCCCCTCCCAGCCGGATTGACAGGATCAGGGAGATGATCGAGGCAAAGCCTCAGCTCTCCACCGCCGACATGAAGGTGATCCAGAATGATCAGCATTCGGTGCTGGCCCGGACAATGAACGCCAGAATCATGGAGATTGTGCATGCTGCCAAGGATACCGATAAAGATGAGCAGATGGCTGCCGGCATCCTGGGTAAATGGAAGGATGGCTGGATGAGCAAGGACCTTGTGGCCCCGACGGTGTTCGAAACCTTCTACCGGGAACTGGCCATCGACCTGATGAAAGACCAGATGGGCGATGCACTCTTCAACAGCTATTTTGACGAAGGAAGCATGGTTAAATTTGCCATTGGCAACATCTGGGATGATCCGGCTTCCCCGTGGTGGGACGATGTCAACACCCCGCAGAAAGAAACCATGAACGATATCGTGAAGCTCAGTCTGAAACACTCCATCCAATGGCTTACTGCCCATTACGGGTCCGATACGGCTAACTGGACCTGGGGGAAGGTGCATACCCTCACCCTGGCGCATCCCTTAGGCAGTGTGAAAATTCTCGATCGTGTGTTTCATTTCAACCGTAACAACATCAGTGTGGGAGGCTCATGGCATACCGTGTCGCCCTATACCTATCCCATTTCCAAACCTTTTGAAGCCGATCATGGTTCCTCGCAAAGGCATATTTTCAGCCTGGCTGAGTGGGATTCCTCGTACACTGTCATTCCGACAGGCAATTCAGGCATCCCTGCAACATCAGGATACTGTAATCAAACCCGGCGATATATCGATGGCATTTACCACGGGGAGTACTTCTCCGAAGGCATGGTGAAGGCTCACGGTAAGCAGACGCTGGTGTTGAAACCGGAGTGAGCATAGGGAAGGCATCGAACCGGTGCATCATCCTCCGGGTGGTGTGAAAGAATTCGGATTTAACTTGCCGGAGGTATATAAAAGCATGGATTGCGAGAAATTGAAATTACGAAACTATAGTAAACAGGGATGAGAATGTAGGATTCTGTTTGGAAATAAGTCATTACGCGGGCGGTTCATGCATTCATGCATGAACCGCCCGCGCATTTTGGGGCTTCCATATTCACCTTGTTTTTATTCACCTGTTTTCCGGTTAATATAGCTTGGACTTCAGCTACTTTCCGCGCTGGTGTTAACTTTTAATTAATCTTTCCGTATATGATCAAAATCCGGTTTTTTTTGCGGATATTTGATACCGTGGAAAAATTTGTTTTTATCAACTGAAGAAAGCTATACCCTAAATCAATAACATAATGAAAGTCAAAAAAATCCTGGGGGTTGATATTGGAGGGTCGGGAATAAAAGGGGCAATAATCAATACAAAGACAGGAGAAATGCTTACGCCAAGGTTCAGGATAGAAACCCCTGTGCCTGCCACGCCTAAAGATGTAGCTGACACCGTGCACCGTCTGGCCAAGCATTATGCCTGGGACGGGGCCATAGGTATTGGTTTCCCGGCAGTGATCAAGAACGGCGTGGCAAAAACAGCCGCAAATATCGACAATAGTTTCATCGATACCGATGTGAATGCCTTATTCAGTACCGTAACCGGTAGTCCCGTTTTCTGCGTGAACGACGCTGATGCGGCCGGTATTGCAGAAATGCGTTACGGGGCAGGCAAAAATTCCTACGGGGTGGTTATTCTCATTACCGTGGGCACCGGTCTGGGTACCGTAATTTTTTCCAAGGGGAAACTTATCCCCAATACCGAGTTGGGTCACATTACCCTTCCCAACGCGCAGGAGGCGGAACTGTATTCATCCGATGCCGTGCGCAAGAACAATAAAATGAGCTGGGAAGAGTGGGGTAAACGGTTCAATGAGTATTTACTATACATGGAAAAGCTCTTCTGGCCCGATGTTTTTATTATCGGCGGGGGCGTATCGAAGGATCCCAAAACCTTCATGCCCTATCTGACCGTGAAATCGAAGGTTGTTCCGGCCGTGCTGCAAAACAATGCAGGAATGATCGGCGCCGCCATCTACGCCAGGCAGAGAGTGAAAGCCTTGTACCCACAGGATTGAAACGATAACCAATAACCATAAGATCAATGTCGAACAGTGAATATGATGTGCCTTTCCTGGGAAAACGCTCGGTAAATTCACCCCTGCAACTATCCCACACCGAGGATGACGGATTGTTTGAGTATGTGACCGATGAGGACAGGGTGGTGTACGATGCCACCCTGAAGAGTTATCTCGAGGCGAGAGAGAAGGGAGAAATACCCGTTTCGTTCGAAAAAGCCGGTCCACGGGATCAGATCTTTTTCGAACCTGCGAAAACCAAAGTGGCTATTGTTACCTGTGGCGGACTTTGTCCGGGTTTGAACAACGTGATCCGCTCCTTAGTGATGACCCTCTGGCACCGTTACGGGGTGAAACGGATTGTGGGCGTTCAATATGGTTTCGAAGGGTTCATTTCGCGTTACCAGCACCCTCTGATCGATCTTACACCAGAACTGGTCGATAAGATCAACAGTGAAGGCGGTACCATTCTGGGTTCCTCGCGCGGTAACCAGGATGTAGGGGAAATTGTCGACGCCCTCGAGATCAATAACATCAATATACTCTTCACGGTGGGAGGCGACGGCACCCTGAGGGGCGCACAAGCCATCAAGGAAGAGATCGACCGCAGGGGACTGAAAATCGCCGTGGGTGGCATTCCAAAGACCATCGACAATGATATCTCGCTGATCGACCGTTCGTTCGGCTTTGAAACGGCCTGTTCCATCGCTACAGAAATTATCGATTCGGCCCATAACGAAGCCCATGGCGCATACAATGGCATCGCCCTGATCAAGCTGATGGGACGCGATTCGGGATTCATTGCCGCTCATGCCACTTTATCAAACCAGGAAGTGAACTTTGTGCTTATTCCGGAAATGGACTTCGACCTGTATGGCCCCCACGGATTCCTCAAAGCGCTGAGGAAAAGACTGGAAGAAAGACACCATGCCCTGATCGTGGTTGCCGAAGGCGCCGGTCAGAAACTTTTCCAGGACACCGATGTGGTGGAACGCGACGCTTCGGGCAATGTGAAGTACAAAGATATCGGTCTCTTCCTCAAAGAGAAGATCACCGAGGAGTTCAAGGTCAAGGACTTCCCCTTCAGCATGAAATATATCGATCCCAGTTATATCATCCGCAGCGCGCCGGCCAATCCGCAGGACAGCAAGTTCTGCCTTCAGCTTGCCCAGCACGCCGTACATGCCGCCATGGGCGGGAAAACAGGTTTCGTGGTAGGCAACAGGAGCGGATTGTTCACCCTTTTGCCCATTCCCCTCGTGGTGGCCAAACGCAAACGCATAGACCTTTCCAGCGAACTGTGGTTCAATGTGCTCGAGGCAACCGGACAGCCGGTGCGGATGAAAAATCCCTGATGCGTATTTTTGAATACAATATCGTTGAACATATAGAATTCCGCTTATTTGGCGGAATTTTTTATTTAGTGAAAGGTTCATGCCAAAACTTTTCTGTCTGAGTTATCCATATTTTTTATAGATTTGAGTTGCCGGTACATGGGGAAGATTCTGTGATAGGTGAGATTGCCGGTTCTTTTGGCATGGAATTAACATTTGAAATCCAGTTCATATGAATCAACCTGTGCATTATTCTCCGTTCGATGCCGCCGCTGAAACCCAGCGCTTCATCGTCAAAGTGTATTCCTGGATGTCGTTTGCCCTGATCGTTACCGGAGGAGTAGCCGTGTGGACTGCTTCAAAACAGGAAGTGATCAGAATGCTGTTTTCCACTCCATGGTTCTTTTTTATCCTGATCATTGCCGAATTTGCTCTGGTGGCCTCCCTGGTGGGCTGGGTGCAGAAGATGTCAGCACAGGCTGCTACCATCGTTTTTGTCCTCTATTCCGTATTGAATGGAATTACCCTCTCCGTGATCTTTCTTGTCTATACGACCGATTCAATTGCTTCCACATTCTTCATCACGGCAGGCACATTTGCCATCATGAGCGCTTATGGGTATTTTACCAAAAGAGATCTCACTTCTACAGGCAACCTGCTCTTTATGGGATTGATCGGAGTGATCCTTGCATCTTTCGTCAATATGTTTTTCCAGAATGAGACCCTGTACTGGATCGTAACCTCTGTTGGCATTGCCATTTTTGTAGGGCTGATTGCCTATGATACCCAGAAGATCAAAAATCTGAACGTAATCGGTAACGAGGGAACAGAAGAGGACAAGAAAGAAGCCATCATCGGGGCCCTGACCCTGTACCTCGATTTTATCAATCTTTTCCTTATGCTCCTCCGCTTGTTCGGAAAGAGAAGATAGAAGCAGGCAATTCACGAAAGAAGAAAAGGCACATCCATCTTTTACGTTTTAAAGCATCTTATCTGGAGTAGTCAAAAGTTATGCGGAACAGGCATTTCATAGCCATGCACCGGGGCGGGTTGTTAAGCGGGGAAGACCATAGGCGGTTGATGAAATGGGCAAGGGACTGCGCCATACATGTGCTCCATTTAACGGAAAAGAAAGAAGATCGTCGCCTGACCGCTGCTCTTGAGGTAGCCAGGCGATGGGAGGAAGGCAAGGCTTCAACCGGCAAAGCGATGAAGGCTTCACTGGGGGCGCATGCAGCAGCGCGTGGATTTACCGAACCTGCAGATATTGCAGTGGCGCGTTCTGTAGGTCAGGCCGTGGCCACTGCCCATATGGCCGATCATTCCCTGGGGGCTGCACTCTATGCCCTCAAGGCTGTAAGGCTGGCAGGAAGACCAGTCGCTGAAGAATCGGAATGGCAAATGAAACAGTTGCAGGATGGATTGCCTGACAGGGTTGAACTGGTCCGCGGAATCATGATGCAGAAGCAAAAGACAATGAAGTAGCTTTTAATACCGTTATAA
>JAKAMP010000456.1 GCA_021812865.1 Bacteroidota bacterium
ATACGGAAGGAAACATAAGAAAGTACTACTTCCAGGAAGTGGAATGGATCAGATAGTCCGGTCAAAAGGATATGACGCGATCTGATCTGTGAGGTTATCCACAAAGCTTTGCAAAGATTTTCTTAGCGCTGCTTCGAGCACCGGGTTCAGATCAGCCCGTAAAGTGATCCGAATGCGTGTATCCTTTTCGGCTACCTGTTTCAACTGGATCCAAAGCAGGAAATGCATACTGCTATTATCTTCAGTAGTGATCTTGATCAGTTTGAAGGGTTGCTTTTCAATGATCCGCAGGCCGGTTTCCCCAATTCCCGCCACACTGAAATGGCAATGATCGGTATCCGATGACCAGTTGCTTACCTTGTCCCCCGGCATCAGCTCCCTGAAATGGTTGAAATCGGCGAGGAAAGAATACACTTTATCCTCATTGGACTCAATCTTTCCCGTTTTGCTTACCACTTCCATTTGTTGCAGAATTTCATGGTTTCCATACTGCTGGGTTAACCCTCCAGCGGGAGAGCATTTCCAACTGGCCGGCATGAACGTAACCTAACTGAATAGCTTCCTGGATCAGTACCTGGTAATTGGAAAGGGTGAAAAGCCTGCAGTTTTTGGCTGCAAAGCTGTCTTCGGCAATGCTAAAGCCATACGTAAAAATGGCGCACATTCCCGCCACTTCAAAACCGGCTTCCCGGAGTGCATCCACGGCTTTCAGGCTACTTCCACCAGTGGAAATCAGGTCCTCGATGACCACTACTTTTTTGCCGGGCTGAATCAATCCTTCAATCAGGTTTTCCATCCCATGCGACTTGGGGGCTGAACGGACATAGATGAAAGGTAGTTTGAGTCGATCGGCCACCAATGCTCCCTGTGGAATGCCCCCGGTGGCAACGCCTGCAATCACCTCTGCTTCGGCAAATTCCTCCCGTATATAACGTTCAAAGGAACGTGCGATGTACTCTCGAGTATCAGGAAAGGAAAGTGTAATCCGGTTGTCGCAGTAAATCGGAGATTTCCAGCCCGATGCCCAGGTAAAGGGATTTGCAGGTTCTAATTTAATTGCCTTACTTTGCAGCAGATAGCGTGCAACATTGACAGCGATTTCAGTATTCATGGCAGCCATTGTATTTGTTGCGAAAATAATGAATTGAAGTAAAAGATTAACATACCCCACCGGGAAAGTATATGGAAATGATGCGTGTGTTTTTCGACGACAGGTGCCTCACTCTTGCCAGCAACAAAGATATTCTTCCCGATGATCCATTCGGGCTGGTGTATGAATTTACCGGACGAAAAGAATTACTTCGGCTCATTAAATTTTTTGAACAATCGCCCAACATCAAAACCATGCTGGTATGGCATAGCAACTTCAGGGCACTGCGTAAATCGTTCAGGTCCTGCTTCAGGGTGATAAAAGCAGCCGGAGGCATCGTGAAAAACGGACAGGGCGAAATTCTTTTCATTTTCAGAAGAGGGGTTTGGGATCTTCCCAAGGGTAAACTCGACAAATTCGAAAATTACGAGAAAGCGGCTCTTCGCGAAGTGATGGAAGAATGTGGTCTTCATTCGCTCATACTGGGGAAACGCATCGCCGCAACCTACCATACCTACCGGCTAAAAAACAAATCCATACTGAAAAAAACCGTATGGTTCGACATGACACTGGGACAACATGAAGATCCCAGGCCCCAACTTGAGGAAGAGATTACTGAACTCCGGTGGGTTCCAAGGACCAGTTTGGAGACCGTCAAATCGAAATGCTGGGCTTCTGTGAACGAACTGGTTGGTCAACTCTGATAGACTGCAAGGAGTATAGCAGTTTTCAGGTAAATGCCGCCGGTATTTTAAATCATATGGTCGAGTTTACTGAAGATCACCCTTTTCCCGCATCACCTCAAACATCCTGCTTTCGATGCCTTCAAAAGGTGATGGTGCAGGCGACAGCAACAGCTTTCCCTGCTTGTCGATCAGAAAATAGGTTGGATAACCCCGGATATCATAATCCTTCAATATGCCCGGCTGGTTTCCGTAATGAAGGAATACCCAGTTATAGTTATTCTTGCTTAGAAAATTCCGCATCTGGGCCAGGTTATCATCCACCGAAATCGTTACGATTTCTACATACTTATTCAACTTATTGTATATTTTCTGCAGCATATCAAATTCCCTCAGGCAGCTATAACTGAAACAAGAACAGAATCCGATATACACATACTTGCCCTTGAAGCGGTCGAGTGACACTGCTATCGAATCCCGGTTCAGCAGGATGAATGGTGGCGGATCATATCCCGGCATAAGCCTGGTGATCTGCTTCCTTATATTACTGGCTATCAGCCTGTGCTCAGGAAAAAGGGTAGTTAAACGTATCGAATCGAGCAAAACCAGGATGGCTGAGCGGGAAAAATGGTCGGAATAAAACTCGTCATAGAGGTTCTTCAGGATCACCAGCTCCTTCAGTGCATCATTCCGGAGAACAGAATCTGTACCTAGGGTATGTTTGAGTGCTGTAAGGCTTTTTTGCCGGTTTACATCGATTAATATTTTGCTGCCTTCGGGGGTATGTGAAAAATATACGAAATACTTGTCAAATACCTGGTTAAAAAGCTCCATATAGGCAGGATTGGAGTATAGCAATGGCCGGTTGGCAAAATACATTTCCGATGCAGCCCGTGCCCTGAATTGGTAGGCCATGTGCCTCAGCAAGCCAATTTTATAGTTGCAGTATTGTTTGAAGAAAGCATTCTTAGTATCCCTGAATGGCCGCATGATCTCCGAAATACTTGAATCAAGGGCAACAGGTTTGCTCATGGACTGAAGGTTTTCGGCATACTTGTTATAATAAGGAACATAGGCATCATTGAACATGCGAATCAGATGGTTGATATCATCATTTGTCTTATTCCTGATCACGAGTCCAACGGAATATTCCTCGAAAAAAGGATTCATCCTGTCCGCCTCGCTTTTTTCTTTACGTGGAGGAAGAACCACTTCATAATCATTGCCAGGCTCCACAAACAGTCCTGTTTTATAGACACCCAGGTGGGAAAAAACCTGCAGCGTCTCCTTTGTATCGAATGTGCAGGAAAAATGACCATCGGGTGATACCGTTGCCTCTGCCAGCGTATCTTCTGCATTGGTAATTAAATCGCTGTAAGTGAAGAAAATAATTTTTCCCCCGGCA
>JAKAMP010000457.1 GCA_021812865.1 Bacteroidota bacterium
CCTGCAGCCTTTTAAGGGCTTCGGTTTTACGTTGCTGTGAAGTTTCGGTATTGGCCTTGTGCCTAAGCGAGTAGGAAAGTTCGTCGAGATTGAGTCTTTCCAACAGTTGGTTCAGCGCCTCTGCGCCCATCCGGGCGATGAATTTGTCGGGATGCGCATCGTCGAGGTACTGGTTTTCCTTGGGAAGAGATTCGGTAATCTCGAGGTATTCTTCTTCGGTGAGGAAATCGAGGTACTTTATCCCATCGGCAGCCTTCACACCAGAATTGATCACCACATAGCGTTCGTAATAGATGATGGCATCGAGTTTCTTGCTGGGCAAACCCAGAAGGTATCCAATTTTATTGGGAAGGGTGCGGAAATACCAGATGTGTGCAACCGGAACCACCAGGGAGATATGACCCATGCGTTCACGGCGAACTTTTTTCTCGGTAACCTCAACACCGCAACGGTCGCAAACAATTCCCTTGTAACGGATCCTTTTGTATTTGCCGCAATGACATTCATAATCCTTTACCGGACCGAAAATCCTTTCGCAGAACAAGCCATCGCGCTCGGGTTTGTAAGTACGGTAGTTAATGGTTTCGGGTTTCAACACTTCGCCGCTGTAGTTTTCGAGAATTTCTTCGGGCGAAGCCAGACCAATGGAGATCTTTGTGAAGCCGCTCTTGATTTTGGTATCTCTCCTGAATGACATCGTATATGGATTAAAAGTTCAGGTTAAAATGTTTATCATCCGTCCGCTTTGGCGGACGGATGCAAAAGTATTACAGAAGATTTACACTCAGACCAAGTCCTCTGAGTTCGTGGAGCAGAACGTTGAACGATTCGGGAATACCCGGCATCGGAAGGGGTTCGCCTTTCACGATAGATTCGTAAGCTTTTGCCCTGCCAACCACGTCGTCGGATTTGATAGTGAGGATTTCCTGGAGGATATGGGCTGCGCCGAAAGCTTCGAGCGCCCACACTTCCATTTCACCAAACCGCTGACCGCCGAATTGCGCTTTTCCTCCGAGAGGCTGCTGCGTAATGAGCGAGTATGGCCCAATTGAACGGGCATGCATCTTGTCGTCAACCATGTGGCCCAGTTTCAGCATGTAGATCACCCCTACGGTAGCAGGCTGGTCAAAGCGTTCACCGGTAAGACCGTCGTGCAGGTAACTTCTGCCGAAATCGGGCAATCCTGCTTTACGGGTATATTCGGTGATCTGATCAATCCTGGCTCCGTCGAAAATGGGAGTGGCAAATTTCACACCCAGTTTGAGACCTGCCCAGCCGAGTACCGATTCATAAATCTGGCCGAGGTTCATACGCGAAGGCACACCAAGGGGATTCAGTACAATATCCACCGGGGTTCCGTCTTCCAGGAAGGGCATATCTTCTGCCCTTACGATCCTGGAAACAATACCCTTGTTCCCATGTCGGCCTGCAAGCTTGTCGCCCACTTTCACCTTTCTCTTCTTGGCTACATAAACCTTGGCAAGCTTTATGATCCCTGCTGGCAGTTCGTCGCCAATGGTGATGTTGTACTTCTTCCGTTTGTAATTGCCTTCCACCTCTTTCCTCTTCAACAGGTAGTTGTTGACGAGGCTCTTGATGGTTTCATTTTTATCCTTATCGGTTGTCCATTTGTTGGGATTAACCGTGGTATAATCGATCTCCTGGAGTACCTTCTGGGTGAACTTAACGCCTTTGGCCACCACATCGCCGCCAAAGTAGTCCTTCACACCCTGGGAGGTTTTACCATTCACCAAAATGAAGAGTTTGTCGATCAAACGACCATTCACCTCCTCGAGGTTAGCCACATATTCATCCTCTATTTTCTGCAGGATAAGCTTTTCATTCACTTTGCCCTTCTTATCCTTCATGGAACGGGAGAACAGCTTCTTATCGATCACCACGCCTTCGAGTGATGGAGGCGCCTTAAGGGAGGCATCCTTCACATCGCCGGCCTTATCGCCGAATATAGCCCTGAGTAGTTTTTCCTCGGGTGAAGGATCAGACTCGCCCTTGGGCGTGATCTTACCGATCATGATATCGCCCGGGCGGACTTCAGCGCCGATGCGGATCAGACCGTTTTCATCGAGGTTGCGGGTTGCTTCCTCGCTTACATTGGGGATATCGGAGGTAAGTTCTTCAAGACCGCGCTTGGTATCACGTACCTCGAGCATGTACTCGTCAACGTGGATAGAGGTGAAGAGGTCTTCACGCACCACGCGTTCGGATATCACGATGGCATCCTCAAAGTTGTAACCTTTCCAGGGCATGAAGGCTACCATCAGGTTACGGCCAAGGGCCAGTTCACCATCCTTGGTAGCATAGCCTTCGGTAAGAACCTGTCCGGTAGTCACTTTCTGTCCCTTATGCACGATGGGCACAAGGTTCACGCAGGTATTCTGGTTGGTCTTTCTGAATTTCGGCAGGTGATAATGTTTCACATCATCGTCGAAGCTCACGAATTTCTCTTCATCGGTGCGGGAATAGCGGATCACAATTTCGTTGGCATCCACGTATTCAACCACACCATCGCCTTCGGCCAGGGTGAGAATCCTTGAATCGCGGGCAACCATGTGCTCGATGCCGGTTCCTACAAGGGGAGCGTCAGCGCGGACGAGGGGAACAGCCTGGCGCATCATGTTCGATCCCATCAGTGCACGGTTTGCGTCATCGTGCTCGAGGAAGGGAATGAGTGAAGCGGCAATAGAAGCAATCTGATTTGGAGCCACGTCCATCAGGTCAATGCCTTCAGGTTCGGCCACGGGGAAGTCACCGTTATAACGGGCTTTCACCTTCAGGTTTTCGAATTTCCCCAAATTGTCGATCAGTGCATTCGCCTGGGCAATCACCTTCGATTCTTCCTCTTCTGCACTCATGTATACCACTCCGTGATCGGTAAGGTTAACCTTGCCGGTTTCGACCTTACGGTAAGGCGTTTCTATGAAGCCGAGGGTATTGATCTTGGCGTAAACGCAAAGGGAAGAGATAAGACCGATATTAGGACCTTCGGGAGTTTCAATTGGGCAGAGACGGCCATAATGCGTATAGTGAACGTCGCGCACCTCGAAACCTGCTCTTTCTCTTGACAGGCCGCCTGGCCCGAGCGCCGACAAACGGCGCTTGTGACGCAACTCAGCCAACGGGTTGGTCTGGTCCATGAACTGGGAAAGCTGGCTGTTGC
>JAKAMP010000458.1 GCA_021812865.1 Bacteroidota bacterium
TGCTCTCGAAATATTTACCAGATATGAATTGGCAGAAATATGCCGGGCAGGTATTGTTTTCGATTATGGAGGAAGCAGGGAAGTATTCCATCTATGTTTTATGCGGACTGGCAGCTACTCTTCTGCAGGTGCTTGACCGTATGTCTTCAGGCAAACTGAGAGCCCTGATCCATGGATAGCCTGTGAATCACGGACATGAAAAAAGCCGCTGTGGTATATGCAGCGGCTTTTATTTTGATCTCAGACCGTTTATTTTTTTATTCCTTTTACAGGCATGGTCTTAGGTTCCTTGCCAGGAATGATTTTAAGGAGTTCAACATCGAATACAAGCACTGAATTAGCCTTGATGGGCGAGTTCTGGGGAACATTTTCTCCAAAACCTAATGTGGGAGGGATGAACAGTTTATACTTCGAACCAACGTTCATCAGCTGAAGAGCTTCAGACCATCCGGGGATGACAGTCTGTAGGGAGAATTTTGCAGGATGGGCAACTGTTGTGCTGTCAAATACAGTACCATCAACCAGCGCACCCTTGTAAACCACACTAACGGTGTCAAATAAGCGAGGTTTTGGACCCGACCCTTCTTTCAGAATAATGTACTGCAGCCCTGAGTTTGTCTGCACCACACCCTTTTCCTGCCGGTTTTTGGCAAGAAATTGGGAGGCAGTCTTCAGAGACTTGGTGAGTTCATTCTGGTACCTCTTCATCATATAGGTACGGATGAACATATCGATTTGGGTAGATTCCATGATCGGCTTCTTCTTGGCCATGAAATCTGACATGGCCATGGCCATGGCGGGTACATTCACGGAGTCAAGATGACCCTGTTCTATCATGCTGCGTGCATAGGAGTATCCAATGCAATAGCTAAGCGTGTCCATTTCCGTTTTCAAACTTACCTTCTTAACGCCCGATGAGCACTGGGCAAGCATAATAATTACGGCTAATGCTGCAAAAATGCGGAGTACTTTCATATGATTTTAATTAAAGATTGAGAATGGTTTATTTCTTGTTAACCGATAACAATTCTACTTCAAAAATCAGGACTGAATTGGGTTTGATCTTACTTCCCTGGGGCGAGTTTTCCCCATAAGCCAGTTCTGCAGGAAGAAAGAAAATATACTTAGCGCCTGGTTTCATCAGTTGAAGCCCTTCGGTCCACCCTTTGATCACCTTGTTCAGGGGGAATGTCGCCGGTTCGTTCCGGTCATAGGAGGAATCGAATACAGTTCCGTCAATCAGCATCCCTTTGTAATTCACAGTAACCTCATCGGTTGCTGCCGGGGAATCACCGCTGCCAGGCTTGATCACTTTATACTGGAGGCCGGAAGGCAGACTTACCACGCTGTCCTTCTTTGCATTGGCAGCCAGGAAGTCCTGCCCGACTTTCAGGTTTGCCTGGGCTTCTTTATTCCTCTTGGCCATCAGGAACCCGGTTAGGAATTTCTCTGCCTGCTCGTTCGTAAACAAGGCAGAATCTTTTATCATCATGTCCGCCATACCTTTGCTTACCAAGTCCGGGTTGAGATCTTTGATCCCCAGGGTTCCCAGTGAGTTGGCAATGTTCACACCGATGCAGTAACTGAAAGTGTCAACCGGAGTGTTCAATAGTTTTGTCTGCTGGGTTTGCTTATTATCCGTTGTGGCCTGGCTCTTCTTTGTATGGGTGGTCCCCATACAGGATGCCAGGGCAATCAGGCCGAAAAGAATAATGATTTTTCTCATATGAATCAGAATGAACCGCAAAAGTAATGAAATATGTGAAATATTCAGATGTCTGCTATTTTATTGCCTGCAATATTTCTCTTTTGCCCGGCGGACCAGCGAGTTTATTAATATGGAATCCGGCTTCCCGCAGGCTACGTTGAACCTTTGTATTGCTGGAATAGGTGGACAGAATCCCGCCTTCATTCATGGCAGCAAATATTTTTCGGAATACCAGGTCAGACCAGAGTGCAGGCTGAATGGACGGAGCAAAGGCATCGAAGTAAACCACGTCGTATCTGGTCTCAGGTTCGTATGTGAGCAGGTCGCACTGAATTTTTAAAAGAGAAAAACAGGGGCGGATCATGATTTCTTCATTCCACGGACTTTGAAGGATATCCTGCAGTGCAACCTGCTCTGAAGATTCGAGCAGTGCAATATGGTTTAGCAGGGCATACTCGGATGCCGTCAATGGGTATAGCTCAACCGAGGAGTAGCGTATCTTCAGTCCGTTTTTCCTGGCGGCCAGGTAACTCAACATGGTATTCAGTCCTGTACCGAAGCCAACCTCAAAAACCGATACTTCGGGAAGATTCCGGTCAAGAAGCCCATGACGGATATAAATATGCTCCGATTCAACAATGGCTCCGAATCGGGAATGGTACTGCTCCTTGAGCTTCGGCAGATACAGGGTTTTTGAACCGTCGTTGGTCTGCATTATTTCCTTCTCTGCGAAGTATTCATCTGGAATGGGGAAAGAATTTTCTGTGGTTTCCATTAATCTAAAATTCCCACAAAATTAACCATTGGTACAGAATGGCATCCGGGGAAAATGAAATTTTCCTGCTGTAACCTTCAGTTCTACTGAGGTATGGTCAAGCAAACAACAACAGCTACCCCCAACAACATTACTTTAGCTTAATTTTCGGTACACCCGCAGGCAGGCCTGATTTATTCTTTCTGAAGGCGTTTGAATCAGGAATTATTGATAATGTATTTAATGGATATTTAAAGACTAATATATTTATATATAGTATTTTTTTAAATAACTAAAATACAGATATTAAAAATAAATTTTATTAGTATAATTTTATACATTTGTATGTAAATATAACTGAGTATGACAAAAGTTCATTTTTATCCCGAACGCCGTAAGAATACTTATGGTGTGCTGAAGGTGAAAAATGTGCCCATTCTGATGCTTTTTTCATTTGGAGGGAAACGTCTCCAGTTTTATACCGGCGAGAGAATCGATATGCAGGACTGGGATTTTGAGAATGAAAAAGTCCTTCCCCTCAACCCGCAGGCGGATAGCATAAACGCTTACCTGGCTTTCCTTGGACAGAAGGTTCTTACCCTCTACCGGGATTCGCTTTCCAGAGGACTTTCGCTTTCTGTTCCTGCTCTCAGGGAATTGTTACGTAATTCCTTCAGGGACAAGCAGCAGTCTTTTTTTGATTTTTTCTATAAA
>JAKAMP010000459.1 GCA_021812865.1 Bacteroidota bacterium
ACAGAAACGATGGTTTCTCCATTGTTTACCATTACCAGGCTTTTCGAATCGCCTTCCTGTTTCACGGCGATAAAGGCATACGGATCCTGGAACACGGCCAGTCCGGCCAGATCGCCGTCTTTCATGTTGGCTGCATCCAATTTAATGGTGGTGATGGTGGGAATGGTCGGATCATAATGGGCAAAGGGGCGTTGGGTGAGCGTATTTGTTGCTTCCCGCAGTCCGGCAACGACCTTCCCGGTGGTTAACCGCAGATAGCCGGGACGCGCGGAAAGAGACCAAAGGGTTGAATCGGGATTATGGTTCCAGCCCCATTGCATACCCAAGGTTCTATCATTGAACTCATCCGAAGCGGGAAGATCTTTTATGGGATGCAATTTACCGACATCGGGTTTACGGAAGGTAATCACTGCTTTTCCATCAACGCCCGCCTTGGGCCATTGGTCGATCCAGGTAACCGGCTGAAGGGAGGGAAAGCGGCCGAAGGGACCACTGTCAACAAAGAGAATGGTCCACCATTCACCGGTTTGGGTTTGAATAAGCGCACCCTGGTGAATGCCGAAGTTAATTCCCGGTGTGGTATCGCGAATCACGACCTTCTGTTCATAGGGACCGTAAATATTTCTTGAACGCAGGGCAACCTGGATACCGTCCCTTCCGCCATATGTGCAGTACAAATAGTAATACCCGCCGATACGATATACATGCGTGCCTTCCAGTCCGCTGCGGATATCGCCTGTATACACCAGCGAGTCCTTGCTGATGGGTGCAAGGTTCTCATCCACTTCGGTAATGGAGATCTTGCTGTAGCCGTGGGCCACATAGATTTTTCCATCGTCATCGAAGAAGAGGCCGGGATCGTAAAATCCCCGCGGAAGTTTACGCACTTTCCATGGGCCCTCAGGGTTAGAAGCTGTATACAGAAAACCGCCCTCATTGAGGGTAATGAAGAGCAGGTAGAATGTTCCATTATGATATTTGATGCTTGTTGCCCACTGTCCATGGCCATAACGGTTGCAGCCATCGAGGTTATAGCAGGGGCTGAAATCAAAACGCGGAACTGCATTGGCGCAATATTCCCAGTTTACCAGGTCGTGCGATTTCAGTACCGTAACACCGGGAAACACAAACATGGTGGTGGTGACCATGTAATACCTATCGCCCACCCTGATTACGTCGGGATCGGGAAAATCGGCCGGAATGAGGGGATTGGTGTACGTTCCGTTGCCGTTATCGCTATGAAATGTTTGGGCATTCGAAGAAAAGCATATCATGAAAATGAGGATGCCGGGCAAAATCTTCTTTCGGTTGCTTTTTGTATTCATTCTAATCCTGATGCATGAAAGAGGGTACATCTTTTCCAGAATAAAACCGATTCGTGATCGCTTCAATACTGACGGCCATTTTGAATGGGATCTTTCAGATCGATCCAGAATATCTGAACATTCTCGTGATCTTCTGGTTTACCGTTATTGTTTTCGTCAAGTATAGCAAACACATACATATAGTCGTTTGCAGGATCATACTCGGAGCTGATTGCCGAATAATTCAAAGGCAACAGGGGTGTTTTCGCTGTTGCATCCATGTTGAAACAATATAAATGCCGCAGATCATTTTCATTAATAAAACCATCGCCGTTTGTATCTTCATCATAAACCGAAACCAGGTAATAATTCCTTTTTATGGATTTGTAGTTCAATGTATCGGAAGAAAAAGAAGGGAAATAAAGTGTCTTGATCAGTACAGGCTTTTCAAAAAGCAGTTTTTGTTTTTTCGTATCCAGGTCGAAGAGTGAAATGTTTACCATATTATATCCATATACAGCTTCGAGTCCAGGCATAAAGTGGTTATGCCAGTGGTTACTTCCATTGCTTCCTTCCTCCTGGTAATTCTGATAATAATTATTTGATCCGGTAAATGACCTGCCATTCCCTTTATTCACATTTACCTTGTAAACGGTTGTCAGTCTGTATCGCTTTTCTCCGGTAAGCAGAACCCCCGACGGGCGGGTTTCGAATTTCAAGGAATCTTTTACCAGGCCATTATCATTTCCCTCTGCCAAAGAACGCTTCTCTTCCTTTACAGAAAAGCCTTTTGGTTCGAGCCTGTTTCTTGAACATGAAATCGTGATCAGAACAGCAATAAAAAGTAACAGAAATCTATACATTTTCATTTTCAGACCTTTACTAAAGAAATACCGGGCATGTATGAATAAAAATTACATGTAATCTTCAAATTATAATCCTTTGAGAGAGCAGAATATCCTAAAGATCATTACAAAATAAGCATTTTCATCCAAAAGCCCAAATCTTTGAAGTCCTAAAGGATCAGATTCCCGGGAATGAATTGAATCGCTCAATTTCTGAATTCAGATACCCCTGACCCGGTTCCGATCCATTTATTTCCGTGTGTATCTATTGCAATGCATGTAACCCAGTTGTCGACAATACCGCTGTTGCTGACATTATAATTTCTCCAGTGATTGCCGTCATAAGAAGATACACCGCCGCCGAGCCATAATACGTTATAACCTGCCCAGGCGGTACCTTCAGGATCAATGGCAAGGGTATGGACGCTTGCATTCTTCAGCGTGATATTCCAGCTGGCGCCATCGAAAATGAATATCCCTGTTAACGGCACCTCAATCCAGGCTTTTCCTTTCCCGCGGAAAGCGATAGCGCTGATACCCGACATGCCGACTGCCGGGTTGGGATTGGGCGGGGTATAGGTAATCCAGTTCTGATGATCGTATTTTGTAACCCTGGGCATGAATTCATCTCCAAACCATATATTGTTCATGCTGTCAACGGCAATTACCGAAATGAAGTTTGCAGGCAAGTTCCCATTGGCATCGGAATAGGATTTCCGGCTCACTCCATCATACTCTAAAAGCCCGTAACCCTCGATACTGAACCATACATGATTTTCCAGATCAACCGCCATGGCTCGCACCAGGGTATCGCTGAGCAAGGTAGTCCAGTTGGTTCCGTCAAACCTTGACACTCCTGCATCCGTGCCGATCCATTTTATATCATAATGATCAACTGCGATGCAGTACACATGATTGCTCACCAGGTTGCTGTTTGAATCGCTGAACAGGGTATAATCCGCCCCATCCAACCGTATCAGTCCGTTTGCAGTACCGAACC
>JAKAMP010000460.1 GCA_021812865.1 Bacteroidota bacterium
GGAACTTGACAGAAAGCCCTGCTGAAAGGACCGATATCAGCGAATAAGATAAACTTGTTTATACAGGATGCAATGTTGTCTATACAGCATTGCATTTTTGTTTATACAGCCTTTTGAACGATGGGTAAATCCAGAGTTTCAGCTATCAGGTTTATGTCCGGACGGCTAGATTATTCCACCAGGTCTTCTATCACGTTATTGAGAAAGTGATTGAAGGGAACCATGGCAGCGTAGACCTTTACGGCTTCACGGAGCAGATTGGGACTGGTAATTTGTTTTTCGGTGAGGCTTTTTTCCATCACGTAATGCTTGTGTTTCAGCAGTTCGATATCCAGAAAATCCTTAGGGAAATCGCGGGGAACGGTTTTGGTTTTTTCGATTTCCCACAGCTTGCCTCCGAAGTACTTCTGAAAATCGGGCGCTGCAAGAATCGCTTTGAATTCATCGATCCGGTGAAAGATTTCGTTACGGATGGCTTTCAATACAGGGCCGTCGGGCATGTAAATTCCTCCTGAAAGGAAATATTCCCCGGGTTCAATGTGAAAGTAATACCCGGCAAAATTCAATTTCTTGCCGCCGCGTGAGATGTACGCACCAAAATTGGTTTTATAAGGCGATTTGTCTTTAGAGAATCGTACATCGCGGTAAATCCTGAACATGCAATCCTTAGCCTGCAGCATGCCTATCTGTTCGTCCACCTGCCTGATTTCATGGATGAGGATTTCTACAAACCGGGCAAATTCTTTTCTCGAGCTTTCATACCAGGTCCTGTTTTCCTCAAACCAGTCCCGGTTGTTATTCTTCTGTAATTTCTTAAGGAATTCAATGATGCCAGTTGCGATCATAAGTTATATTTATGAGAGAAGATACTCAAAGGTAAACAGAAAATGGAAGCGGATGTTTGGCATTTCCGGGGAATAATATCCGGTGTTTTGATGCCTGCCCGTCCGGAGCAGAGAGGTGGCGGATTGGATTGTCTTCCTATGGCCTGATGGAATTGATTAAATTAGGTTGTACATTTGGGTAATGTTTAGTTTATGGATACTTATGTGATTATTGTGGCCGGAGGAAAAGGGGTGCGGATGAAGGCAGACATTCCCAAGCAGTTTCTCGAGATCGGGGGAATACCTGTATTGCTGCATACCCTTAATAATTTTTATACTTTCAACCCCCGGTTTCATTTCATCGTGGTTTTACCGCGCACAGCCACTGGTCTGTGGAAGGAGATCATGAAAAAGCAGCCGCAGGTTATCCCTCACCGGGTGGTTGCGGGTGGGACTACGCGGGCACAGTCTACCCTGAACGGGTTTGCTCATGTTCCGCCGGAAAGCATGGTGGCTGTTCACGACGGGGTGCGTCCGCTGGTGAGCCACGCCACGCTCCAGCGTTGCATGGATACAGCTATGGAAAAGGGAAATGCTATCCCCGTATGGGAAATTTATGAGTCACTTCGTGCCATGGAAGAAGGAACTTCGAGGGCCATTGACAGGAACCGGATCAGGGTAGTGCAGACTCCCCAGGTATTTCATGCAAGCCTTCTGAAGAGGGCCTTTGAGCAGCAAGGCACTGAAGATTTTACCGACGAGGCTTCCATGGTAGAAAAGCTGGGCATCAAGATCAATCTGGTAGAGGGCAACCGGGAGAACATCAAAATCACCGATGCCTTTGACCTGAAATTGGCAGAGTACCTGATCCAGGAGAGAAGCAGTGTAAAGATGGCATAACCATCGGACTGGTTTCAGAAATAGAAAAATCGGAAAGGGGTATGGATTCTTCCGGTTTTTACTTTATTATTTTCAATTATTCATCTTCCTTGATTTCACCTCCCAGGCTGGAGTTAAAGTTGGTTTTTTCGGGCGAGCCCCGGTAACCTATATAGGCCTTGGTGGATGCAGTGGCATCGAGGAGCTGGCCGGCATATACCTTGATTCTTCCGCCTGTATGGGCTTTCACTACGGCATCATCGGAAATGAGTTCGAAGGCAGAATATACGCCACCCGAACCGGCTGTGACTTTCTGATAGTCAACATTTCCATCGAAGGTGATTATAGATCCCTCGTCAACCAAGGCTTCAAGGGTTTTCAGGTCGAGGCTGAGGACTATACTTCCGCCGGTACCGGCGTTAAAGGACATTTTATCACCTTTCATTACCTGTTCGGCTACCACGCTGGCGCCTCCAGTAGCGCTGATGGACTTCAATTTTTTGTAAAACACTTTAACCTGTACTTTTTTTGAAGCTCCAAATAGGTCTTTGGACATGCTGATTATTAGTTCGTTCTTTTCAACCCGGGAATTGATGGAACTCAGGTCAATTTCCATACTCGAGGCAATCATTTGTGCGGTATCGCCGGGTATCAGTTCCACTTCAAGGTTTCCGAAAACGCTGAGCTGATCGAATGGTTCCAGGGCGCGGACATTGGTTCGCTGTGACTGGGCCTGCAGGGAGAGGAGAAGAAAAAATGCAGGGAGTATGAGGAGTATCCTTTTCATAAATTTTCCTTTTGTTTAGAACGGGGAATTATCGATAATCGTGCCAAAATTACCACAAAAATGAGAAATATGGCTGGGAAGCCCGGAGGTTTTGGTCAAAATCGCCCGGTCAGATCACACGGGATTTGAATTTTCATCCTGGGCAGCTTTGACCTGAAAAAAGAAACCCCCTGAGGAATCTCAGAGGGTTTGAAAAACCAGTTAGATTGGGATTACAAAGGTTTATACAATACAGGATCGCCAAAGCCGATGGATTTGAGCGGTTCCATCTGGGTAGCAGCATCGCCGACAACCACGTAGATCATTTTTTCGGGAAGGATGTACTTTATGGCGAGTTGTTTCAGTTCGCCGGGTGTCATGTTTCTGACTACGTTTTCATCCTGTTTCACAAAATCAGCCGGCAGGTTGTAATTGCTTATGTTCTGAAGCACTCCAAGCAGGGCGCCAAGGGTTTCGAAGCTGCGGGCGTTCGATTTCAGGATGGCGTTACGGGTGAAGTCGAAGTCTTCCGGGCTTATTCCGTCGCGGTATTGGGTCATGATATCTTTGAAAAGCTGCACCGATTCGCGGGTGGTGTTGGAACGTACGCTGGAATATGCAAGGAAAGGTCCGGGCAGGCTGGTTCCGCTGAAGCGGCTGTATGCGCCGTAGG
>JAKAMP010000461.1 GCA_021812865.1 Bacteroidota bacterium
AGTTGCCAGGTTACTGTTCAGCACCGATCTCGACGTGATTGGTTTGTACGATAAACCCCTGGCACGTAACAGTCAGCTATGGACACATGACTACCGTCTCCTGCTGGACGGCCCAAGGGCCAATAGTTTCGAAATCATGCAGGCTGAAAAATCAGCGCTGGAAGGGGGTTTGTTCGGTTACCGGTTTTTTTATCCTCCCATGCAAGTGGGACAGTTCGAAGTGTACTGGCATCGCCCGTTAATCGCTTGGCAGCCTTACTGTTCTAACGAAATCAGTTTCATGACGCGTGAGCTTACAGGCTATTTTACAGCCAATCACAGGCAACCCCACAGCTCAGAACCCGTCGTTGAATTGTGGCCACGTATGCAGAGAAGGGAATTGTATTTGTCTGCCATTCATGATTTTCACACTCCGCACGACCATTATGCTCACCAAACCGCATATAACATTCTTGCCTTGCTTGACAGCTGGATGCGGCAGGATGGAAAACCATTGAAACGGTCGTTTGCCCACCGGCTGCTGAATCTTTCAAAGCACAGGTCCATTGAGCAATGGCTGGAAGATTTGCCTGTGCATGCCCGTACCCCAGAGGCAGGTGAGCGCATGAGGACTGAACTGGAAAAGATCATTGAAAGTCCGAAAGAGGCTGCACTACCTGAACCGCTAACCTACATGACTACGGCCAGCCGTTCTTTTGAGGAAAACTGGTGGAACGACATCCGGTTTCTTGCACATGGAGAGTTTTTGAACAAGGACAATGCAGATTGCATACTGGATGAGGCAACGCAGAAGATGATCATTCATACAAACCGCGATCTTGAGCCTCTGGGCGAATATCTTATATCCAGGCACAGAAAAGCCATTGCAGAGGCAGGCATGGAGGGGAAGGCCTTCTGCGGGGAACTTCCTTTTGAATGGAGCACCGATTTTGAGTACAGCGCATTCGGAGGATGGAAAAGGAACCGCGAAGGCAAAGCGCATGAACGGAATATCCTGGTGGTCATTCCCGGGAGAAACCGTAAGGAGGCCATTATGATGGGCGATCATTACGATACGGCCTATATGGAAGATATTTATGAGAAGGAGCGCGGAGGCACTGGGGCCCGGTTGTCGGCCAATGGTGCAGATGATAATTATTCCGCCACGGTAACCCTTCTGCATGCAGCGCCCGTCTTCCTGAAAATGGCCAAGGAAGGGAAGCTGGAAAGGGACATATGGCTCATCCACCTTACCGGAGAGGAGTTTCCCAGTGATTGCCTGGGAGCGCGCAACTTCTGTCAGATGGCCCTCGAAAAGCGATTGCTTTTGCACCTGGAAAATGAGCAGACAATGGATCTGTCAGCAACAGAGGTCAAAGGTGTGTACGTAATGGATATGATTGGTCATAACCGTGATAACGATCATGATATTTTCCAGATTTCACCTGGCAAGGGAACCTCTTCCTTAAAGATAGCTTACCAGGCGCACCTGGCCAATGAAATATGGAATGCGCACACCAGGCACTGGAACCTGATGCCCGAAAGGAGAAACCTGCAACAGGGCAAACGCAGTTCCGATGGCTGGAAGATCCCGGCAATGGCACACCACTTAGCCCTGTGCGGAGAGGTTCGTACCCGTTTCAATCCGCATAGCTCGATATTCAATACCGACGGACAAATCTTTTCTGATGTGGGTATCCCTGTGGTACTTTTCATGGAGAATTACGACATCAACCGGAGCGGCTACCACGACACCAAGGACACCATGGAAAACATCGACCTGGATTACGGGGCTGCCCTGGCTGCCATTGCCATTGAGTCGGTTGCCCGTGCAGCCAGTCTTCCTGACCTAAGTTTTGAATGAACCCGAAGATTTATAAATTTGCATCGTTTTACACCAGATCAGAAAATTTTATTCCTTATGAACCTCACATTCCGAACTGAACCCCGCCAGGGTGATATCGCCCGCATACGAGAAATGGCCGAATCGACCGGCTTCTTCTATGATCATGAAGTGGAAGTGGCCGTAGAGCTTATTGAAGAACGCCTGCAAAAAGGAGAAAAAAGCGGGTATTATTTTGTTTTTGCTGAAGCCGATGGGGTAACCGCAGCCTATTCATGCTATGGCCCCATTGCTACGACCAAATCGAGCCATGATCTCTACTGGATCGTTACTCACAATGATTACCGCGGATTGGGCATCGGTAAAAAACTGCTCGACGAAACCTACCGGCATGTAAAAGCCATGGGAGGAACCGCTGTCTATGCCGAAACTTCGGGCCGCGAACATTATGCCCCTACCCAGCATTTCTATCACAGCGCGGGGTATGTTCTCGAAGCTACGCTTAAGGATTTCTACGACAAGGGCGACGACAAGCTGATCTATGTGAAGAGACTGGCCTGATGCAGTAGTTATCTTTCTTCCCGATCATCTTTCTGAAACTGCATTTCGCACCCGGTTGCTCTCATAACCGGGCACTTTTCTATCCTACCCCTGTAAATTGAGGTTTTTACCCTGATAAAAATCAGGTGCATGGAGGGCATTTGTCAGTTTTTTTAGAGAGATGTTTCTAAACATATCCGCACGCAGGGTTGGAAAATGGATGGATCAGCATAGTCAACCTGCCGTGTTTTCTTCATTTTCAGAGTGAGGATGATATAACTCATGTTTATATCGGCCATTCCACTGCTATATAGCATAAATTCCTTCAGGGGTAAGCTATAATTTTGGCCAGTTCTGATTTTTGGCGCAACTGTGGCCATTGGAATACGAGCTGAAGAAATCAAATAATAAATATATACCTATGAACAACGCGATCTTTAATTTCAAAGAGCCCCAGAACGAGCCAACCTATTCGTACCTTCCGGGAAGTGCAGAAACCAGGCAACTGAAGGAGGAACTTGAGCGTCAGTCGAACCAGGTGATCGACATTCCCCTGATTATCGGTGGAAAGGAAATCCGGACAGGTAAAACAGGCAAAGTGGTGATGCCATGCAAGCACAGCCATGTACTGGCTACCTATCATATGGCCACTGAAAAAGAAGTGAAAATGGCCATTGAAGCGGCGCTGAAAGCCAAGGAAGCCTGGATGGTCCTGTCGTGGCTCGAAAGAGCTTCCATCATCATGAAGGCGGCCGAACTCCTTTCAAAGAAAT
>JAKAMP010000462.1 GCA_021812865.1 Bacteroidota bacterium
CACGGTATCCTCGGCTTTGATTTTGATCATCTTCACCTTGCCGGAGGTGTGGGAGATGATCTCGTTCTGCATCTTCATGGCTTCGAGGATTACCAGGGAATCGCCTTCTTTCACGGTGGCATTTTCCTCTACGAGCACATCGATGATCTTGCCGGGCATGGGAGCGAGGATGAATTCCTTTTTCGAGGCGCTCTGTATCTTTTCCAGGTGTTTGCGGCGCAGGTAGGAGAAAGGTGTTTCGATGGAGAAGAAATAGCTAACGCCATTGATCAGAACGTGGTATTTGTTCTGGTTCTTCTCGAGGATTTCGATGGGGTATTTTCTCTTTTTGTACTGAATGTAAGTAAAACCGGCTTCGTTTTCGATGATCCTGATGTCGGCAGTCTTGTGATTTACCTTCACGTCCCCGTCTTCACGAAGCTGAATGTCGAACTTCTTGCCTGTAGAACTCAATGCAATATACACAGGCGGTTTTTTAGGGCTGCTTTCCGAGGTGAATCCGATTTTCATACATGCAGTTTTTAAGTAAACAGAACAAATTGTTTTTGAATTGGTTCGCTGATCCTTTTATTTCAATCGCTTGTTCAGGATCCAGGGATCGAGGTTTTTGCCTTTTTCGTAGTCGATATTGGCTTCCTTGTCCTTGCGCAGGTCCATCATATAGTCGTGGGCGGCGAAGAAGGCGGCCAGCATTTCCTCGTCGGGTTCCTGGTAGTACAGCTGGTCGAGTTCCTTTTCGATGAAAGAGGTGTTGAAATCGCCTTTCTGGAACTGTTTGTTCGAAAGAACGGCTTTGCAGAAGGGCACGGTGGTCTTGATGCCTTTGATCTTCACCTTTGCCAAGGCATTCATGGCATTGGCAAGGGCTTTTTTCCGGTCTTCGCCATACACGATGAGTTTGGCGATCATGGAATCGTAATAAGGGGTGATGGTGGTGCTGTCCTGCACGCCGGTATCGACCCTTATGTTTTTCCCTGAGGGGAAGGATATTTTCTCGATGAAGCCCAGGTGAGGGGAGAATCCGGCCTGCACATCTTCGGCATTGATGCGGCATTCGATGGACCAGCCGTTCAGCTTGACATCGTTCTGCTTGTATTCGAGCACTTCGCCTTCGGCCATTCTGATCTGAAGTTCAATCAGGTCCAGTCCGGTGATCATTTCGGTAACGGGATGTTCCACCTGGATACGGGTGTTCATTTCCATGAAGTAGAACTGCTTGTCGGCGTCGAGGAGAAATTCTACGGTACCGGCTGTGTGGTAGTTCACCGTTTTGGCGACAGCTACGGCTGCCTCGCCCATTTTTTTCCGCAGGGCAGGAGAAAGGGCTACGGAAGGCGATTCCTCGATCAATTTCTGGTGTTTGCGTTGCACGGAGCATTCGCGTTCGCCCAGGTGAATGGTATTGCCGTACTTGTCGGCCATGATCTGGAATTCGATATGCCTGGGGTTTCTCACGTATTTTTCGATAAAGAGGGAAGGGTCGTTGAAAGCCTTGGCCGCTTCGTTTGCCGCCAGCTTGAACATTTTTTCCATCTGGGTAGCGCGTTCCACGATGCGCATTCCCCTTCCACCGCCGCCGGCTGCAGCTTTCAGAATAACAGGATACCCAATCTTGATGGCCATTTCGAGGGCTTCCTCTACCGTTTCGAGGTTGCCTACGCTGCCTTCGAGAAGGGGAATTTTATATTTCCTGGCCAGCTGCTTGGCAATGGTTTTGTTGCCCATTTTGTAAATGGCGTCGGGCGTAGGGCCTATAAAGATGATTTTTTCATCTTCGCAACGCTGGGCGAAATAGGGATTTTCTGCCAGAAAGCCGTATCCAGGGTGGATGGCGTCGATTTTATTCGCTTTGGCTGTTTCGATAATCCTTTCAATATCGAGAAATTCGGAAATCTCGTCGGGATTTTCAGTGAAGTCAATCACTTCGTCGGCAGCACGGAGGTAAGGGGCATAGGGCTCCTTCGATGTTTTCAGCACGAATGATTTGATGTTCATCTTCCGTGCAGTTTGAATGATCCTGATCGCGATCTCTCCCCGGTTTGCTATAAGTAAATTCTTAATCTTCATGAGTCGGCTGGAATGAAGGTTGCGTGAGGATGAATTATAAAGGAATATTTCCGTGTTTACGCTGGGGTATGGCCACATGTTTGCTCTGCAGCGCTTCGAATGCGCTGATCAGCTTAATGCGGGTTTCGGCGGGATCGATTACTTCGTCAATAAAGCCTTTTTCGTCGGCAATGTAGGGGTTGGCAATCTCTTCGCGGTAGCGTGCAGCCAGTTCCTTGCGCAGCTTAGCCGGTTCGGCTGCCTCAGCCAATTCTTTCTTGTAGAGGATGGCCACGGCGCCTTCGGGGCCCATTACAGCGATCTCTGCCGATGGCCAGGCATAGTTGAAGTCGCCCCCGAGGTTCTTGCTGTTCATTACGCAGTACGCGCCTCCATATGATTTGCGGAGGATTACGGTGACCCTGGGAACAGTAGCATCGCTGAAGGCATAGAGGAGTTTGGCCCCGTGCCTGATAAGACCTCCATGTTCCTGGTGGATACCGGGAAGGAACCCGGGCACATCTTCAAGGATAAGGAGAGGGATATTGAAGGAATCACAGAACCTGATGAAACGCGCACCTTTTGCGCTGGCGTCGATATCAAGCACACCGGCCATCACCCTGGGTTGGTTGGCCACGATGCCGATGGTTTTCCCCCCCAGGCGGGCATAACCCACGGATATGTTTTCTGCAAAATCCTTGGCTACTTCAAAATAATTTCCCTTGTCGACAATCAGCTTGATAATTTCGCGCACGTCGTAAGGTTTATTCGGATCGTCGGGAATGATATCCCTGAGGCGTTCTTCACGACGGGGTTCACTGTCTCCCGTATCGATAAACGGAGGGTTCTCCATGTTGTTCGAGGGAATATACGAGAGCAGTCGCTTTACCCCAATAAGGGTATTTTCCTCGTCTTCATAGGCAAACTGTGCGACCCCGCTCTTCTTTGAGTGAACATAGGCGCCGCCCAGGTCTTCGAAGGTCACTTCCTCGTTAAGCACTTCCTTGACCACATTTGGCCCGGTAACGAACATATAGCTCGTTTTGTGAACCATAAAGATGAAGTCGGTAATGGCAGGAGAATACA
>JAKAMP010000463.1 GCA_021812865.1 Bacteroidota bacterium
ATACGGCATTGACCTCACTGGTCATGAAGGATACAGTCAATTCACTGATTCACCCGGGGATACTTTTCGATGCCGACGTATTGCAGGATGAACGGCTCCGGCTGGAAACCCTGATGAAAAGTAACGGATATTACAGCTTTGTCAAAGAGTATATTTTTTTCTTTGCCGATACCACCCTGGGTAATTTTGGCGTGAGTCTCCAGGTGGAAATCCGAAACTATGTTGGCCCTCTTGATGGCAATCCGTCTGCAGAACAGCCACATCCCCGTTACAGGATTAAGGATATATTTGTCAATACCGATTATGATCCGCAGGCCAATGCCACCAAGCAAATACCTGAAGGGAAGACATTTCAGACATCCATTTATGACAGCATACATTTCATTTACACAGGGAAGTTCTATATCAAGCCTAAAATCATCAACGAGGCGATCTATATACAGCGGGGTAAGTATTACAACATCAATGATGTGGATAAATCCTACCTGCATCTTTCGGGCTTGCGCACTTATAAATTCGTCGATATACAATTCGATTCTGTTGATAATTCTAAGGTACATTCGGCTGACCGGTGGTTAAACTGTATCATCAGGCTTTCTCCTATGAACAAGCAGGCCTTTTCGGTCTCGGTAGAAGGAACCAACTCCTCGGGTATATTTGGTGTGGCCGGGAACATGAGCTATTCCCACAAGAATTTTTTCAGAGGAGCTGAAATTATGGATATATCTCTTAAGGGCGGGATTGAAGGCGGAAAAGAATCCTACCTGAAACAGATCGGAAGCATACTCGAACTGGGAGCCACGGGGAACCTCAGGATTCCTAAATTCTGGCTGCCCTTCCACACGGAACAATTTATCAAGAAATTCGGACCGAAAACCAACATATCCGTAGCGTACAACTTCCAGCGCAGACCGGATTACACCCGAACCATTGCCAATACATCCTTCGGATACACCTGGAAAGGGAATAAATACCTCACCCATACGGTGAATCCCATTGAACTGAACGCAGTAAAACTGTTTGCCATTACCGATACTTTCAAGAGTCTCATCAATGAAAATCCTTATCTGGCCTATGCCTATCAGGACCACTTCGTTTCGGTGGCCAGCTATACCCTTGTATACAATAACCAGAAACTGACCAAGTTTTCTGACTACATGTTCTTTCGGTTCAATTTTGAGAGCGCAGGGAATTTCCTCAGAGGGATGAACAATCTTCTGCACACCACCCAAACCAATGGCACCTATCGGCTGTTTGGCCTTGAATACTCACAGTTTCTGAGGTCAGAGTTCGATATCCGGTATTTCAAGGTGCTGAACAAAACCGACAGGGTGGTATTCCGCTTTTTCGCGGGTGCAGGCGTGCCCTATGGGAATTCCAAGGCCATTCCTTTTGAAAAGCAGTATTTCTCCGGAGGATTCAACAGCATCAGGGCCTGGGCGCCTAGGGAACTGGGTCCGGGTTCTTACCGTACCAATCAGTCAGCCCAATTCCCAAACAGTACGGGCGACATGAAACTGGAAGCCAATGTGGAATATCGTTTCAAACTGTTCTGGATACTCGAAGGTGCTTTATTCACCGATGCAGGGAATATTTGGGCCATTACCCGGAATGACGATCGCCCGGGAGCTCTGTTCCAGTGGAATAGTTTTCTCAACGACATAGCCGTCGGAACAGGTTTCGGACTTCGGTTCGACTTTTCCTTTTTCATCTTTGCCACTGATTTTGGCTTTAAAACGAGAGATCCGTCGGTTACAGGTTCTAAATGGTTTCCCAACGAAGGGAAATGGACGAATTCATTCACCATCAATCTGGGCATAGGCTATCCATTCTGATTCACTGACCGGACAGAATATCTGAACCGTTATTTTTTGGAAGAAGTTCCTTTTATTGTTACCTTAGGAAGTCATTCATGAACAGGTGGATTCATCATCTAAAGATATCTTTTCTTTCACTCGGGGAGAAAAAAGGGGCGTGCTGATATTGTCGGGTATCATCCTTCTTCTGCTCCTCACACTGCTGTTGCTGCCGGTGTTTGAGAAGCCGCATAATACGGACACTGACAGGTGGAGGCAGGCGTTGCAGTCATTTGTGTTTACTACCGACAGTACCATGCATGGCAGAAAGGAAATTTCAGACGGAGACCCGGTATTTACACCAGGTGGCAGCGAGACCCTGTTCAGCTTCGATCCTAATCTCGCCTCAGCAGAAGACTTTAGCAGGCTTGGCCTGAAATCGTGGCAGATCAGCAGGATTCAAAAATACCGTGAAAAGGGCGGAGTGTTCAGAAAGAAAGAGGATTTCAGCCGGATTTACGGTATTACCGCCATTCAGTATGAAAAGCTGGAGCCATATATCTCCATTGACTCTTCGTTTTTACGGAAAAGTGTGTCAGGCCGGCGCATGACTATTTCCCGTCCGGCACGGAGAATCCTGAGTTTTGAAATCAATACGGCCGATTCGCTGCAGTTGGATAGCCTGTATGGCATTGGCCCCGTTCTGGCTTCAAGGATTATCAGGTACCGCAACAGGCTGGGAGGATTCATCAGCTTAGATCAGCTGAAAGAGGTGTATGGTTTTCCCATCCAGTTTTATGATTCCATCACCGCCCATTTATCTGTGGATACCTTAAAAATTGTGTTCATCCACCTGAATACCGTTTCACCGGAGGTACTCCGAAAGCATCCATACCTCAATATATACCAAGCCCGTTCCATCATCCGATACAGGGAACTGAAAGGACGTTTCACCGGAAGTGGCCAGGTTATTGAAAATCAACTTCTTCCTCCGGAAGTGTGGAACCGGATAAAATCATACCTACGTGTTGACTAATTCATTTTCATGATGTTAAATCAATGAAAATGGCGTAAATTTGTACGATGGGGATTAAATTATTATATTGATTTCCAGTGAGATAATTTTTTTTAAGAGGGGACATCATTTGCCAGGCTATTGTTAATTGATTTCATTTTCATAAATTTGCGGCTCAAATAAAAAAAGGAGAACTATGATTATTGTACCTGTCAAAGAAGGGGAAAACATTGAGAGATCCCTGAAGAAGTTCAAAAGGAAATTTGAAAAAACCGGGACTATTAAGGAATTGCGCGATCGCCAGGCGTTTACAAAAC
>JAKAMP010000464.1 GCA_021812865.1 Bacteroidota bacterium
ATGAGGATGTCAGAATGGTCTCAGAAGGTAACTGCATAGGTCAATATTTACGGATTTTATGACCGAAGCATCACACTACATCAGGAAGGACGGGCAGATAGTACAATGCCTGTTATGTCCGCACAACTGTACCATCCGGAACGGAAAAGAAGGGATATGCAAGGTACGGAAAAACGAAAATGGGATGCTGATGTCTGAAAATTACGGGAAGCTCACTGCCATTCATCTTGACCCCATCGAGAAAAAACCGCTCTATCATTTTATACCGGGAAGCTATGTTCTTTCAGTTGGCAGTGTAGGCTGTAACATGCAATGTGTATTTTGCCAGAACAGCGAAATATCACAGTCATCGGTGGACCAATACCTGGGATTGAAAACTTACAGAGCGGAAGAACTCCTTCAGCTTGCCATGCAGACTTCAGGCAACATTGGCCTGGCCTATACCTATAATGAGCCGACTGTATTCTATGAGTTCATGCTCGAAACCGCCATGCTTGCCAGGGAACAGAAACTAAAAAATGTGGTCGTGAGCAATGGTTATATTTCAGAAAAGCCCTTGCAGGCCCTGCTTGAATATGCCGATGCTTTCAATATTGACCTGAAGGCTTTTGACCAGACCTTTTATGCAAAATATGCCCATGCCTCGCTTGAGCCGGTAAAGAAATGCCTGCTACAAATCAGGAAAGCCGGTAAACACCTGGAAATTACCAACTTGCTCATTCCGGGGCTGAATGACAATGAGTCTGTGTTCAGGGAAATGATCAGCTGGATCAATGGTGAATTGGGTACTGACACAATATTTCACCTTTCACGGTATTTCCCAAGGTATAAGCTCACTGTGGAGAGCACCCCCGTGTCACTTCTTGAGAATATGTACGCTATCGCCGCCAGGCAGCTCACTTATGTTTACGTTGGAAATATCAGGGAAAACCGTTGGCAGGATACCTATTGCCCTGGCTGTCATGCCTGCGTGGTGGTACGCGACGGTTACCAGGTAAACCGGAATGGTCTTACGGCAGATGGTAACTGTTCTCATTGCGGTTCTAGAATTGTAGCGATGGGATAAAGAAAAAGGCAACCCCGACGGATTGCCTTTTCCTGTATCATGATTGTGCATCAATTGCAGACAGCGTCATTTTTGGTTGCATCCCAGCAATGCCATAGGTTGTCCTGGAAATAGGTATAGCTCATAATATGACCAGACTTGGTGGTTGTGTTCCATTCAATTTGTACAACGGGATTGGTAACTCCAGCCTGACGGATGATATAATATGCATTGAATGCCCCGTTATCGCTGGTTTTCCCAAATTCAATCGAATTTCCGGTGGCAGCCTGCCCGGTTTTAACATAGGTATATTTCAGATTGAATGTATTGTTGTTGCCTTTTGTCCAGTCGGCCCTCAGCACAGGTTCAGGATTAGAAGGGCTTTCGTTCAGTATCCAGTAACCTCCGGTTCCGTTAAGCGCTGATTTACCATAGAACCAAAGGAAATTATCAACCGGAGTATTGCCCCCGGTGAGCGTGATATACATCTTCCATTCTGCCGAATCATTGGCAAGGGTCCCGGTGAGTTTTGAAGTAAGGGAATAAATTCCATAGGTAAGAGTATACGTCCATTCCCATGTATTGTTTTCCACGTAAATGGCTTCATGCTTCGCAGCTTCCTTGAATGCTGCCACGGGTATAGCAATCACTCCGTTCATCACGCTTTGCCAGAAAACTACAGTTTGCAATGCAGCAGGGAAATTGACGTTTCCGGTTGCCTTTTTAGCAATTGAAAAATCCGAAAAGTCCATGACAAATGCATTTTCAGATGGTACGGCCGGAGGATTATTGGTAGAATCCTTCTTGCAGGAAGTATACATAAAAAAGCTGCTCAGAATCAGGACAACAGCAGCGATACTAAGAATTCCCCTTTTCATAACAAGTGAGTTTTAGTTATAATAGTTTAAACGAATCAAATTCACCCGGGTTACATGTTTTGAGCCATAATTTTATTAAATTTAGGTGTTTGATTAATAGTTTACTAACGCCTTTTAAATGTCGCAAACGAATAATTTTTCAGGCACCAAGGCTTCGTACCGGAGACATTCTGAGGTTCACGATATAGCGGTTCGCTTTTCTGAGAACAAGCATATTCCATTTCCTCCTGTTGGCATCTGCCGGAATGGTTCGGCCAGCCTTTTTCAGGCGGAGAAGCTGGACCTGCTGAAACAGGCATCCTTCACACATTACCAGGTTAAGGTGGAACTGCACAGCAAGGATTGGCAGGAACGGTTCCGTATGGCGAATACCGAGGCCAAAAAGTTAAAAATCCCCATGCAGGTATGCCTGATATTCGGCAAAAATGCCGCTGATGAACTGGGCTCGTTTATTGATTTATGCAATACTGTCTTTCCGTTCATTGAGGAGGTGATCGTACTGCACAAAGACAGTGAGGTGACCCCTGCCGGACTATTGCCCGGAATCCTGCCTTCGCTCCAGGAGGGTTTACATCATGTAAAGATCGGTGTGGGAACCCTGGATGGCTTTGATGCATTGGAACATGATCCTCCGGAGATGTCCGGCGCCGCTTTTCTGACATTTTCCGTTCATGTTGATGCCCATATGCAACGTACAGTTTCCGGTATAATGTCCGATGCGCTCACCATGGCGGGCGGACAGGAGGTATATGTATCCGCATTTTCCAGGTCGGGGAATGACCGGTCTGCTGAAAACCTTATGCAACAGGTGGCAGGGATCATAAATCTGATTAAAGCGCTGATCGAAGCCGGGGCTGCATCAGTATGTGCTGGCGAAACGATCGGGTCGGGAGGCATGTTCGAAACTGCGGATGCAGGCCCATCCGCTATGTATTTTTTACTTCGCGAAATACTCTCCATGAATAAAGGCTATATGATGGTACCTGAAATGAAACCCGGAAATTCTGCAGCGGTTATAGGTCTCAAAGCAGGTTCGCAGCACAAGTTGATCCTGGTCAACCCAACAGCAGAAACCCTGAATTTTAATATTGAAGGTATTGCCGGAGTTCATACCGCAAGGTTGCTTTCTCCCGCCAGGATGCTCGAACTTTCAGGTAATCCTGACTTATTTGGGCAAATAGAACGCCAAACTTTCGCCACGG
>JAKAMP010000465.1 GCA_021812865.1 Bacteroidota bacterium
TCAGTTTTTGCTTTTTGTCGGAAGAAGTAGCGCTCAGGATAAAATCCTGTCCCGATGCAAGGGTATCTACGGGGTCAATGGCGAACCTTCCGCTGCTGTCGCTTTTTACCGATACTATATCGAGGTTTGAGCCCGAAACCAGCGTAACATCCCCGAAAGCAGCCGGACGATTGTTCTTTTCATAAATTCTTCCTGAAATGCCTTCCCTGAAACGATAAGGTGCAGGTCTGGCGCTTTGTGAGAAAATGGTCTGCCAATCGAAAAAGCTCATTTGGCTTGAATAAAAGGCATAAGCGGAATCGCTTACCTGGTAACCAAAATCAGTGCGCAAGGGTGAGAGGTCTGATATCCCGCTGTATCCGGAATTCTGAACCACAAATGCCGGAATGTCGCTGTTTCCCATTAGCGACTGCATTTTTGAAACTGAAATCGACAGGGTAGCTTCCAGTGGAGCGTGGTTCCCATCCGTACAGGTCATTTCAAAGGTTGCCTGGTCGCCCGGGGTGAAGGTTTTTTTCGAGGTTGTGAGATCGAGTTTAGGATATTTCATTTTATTCACAAAGACTGGCCGTTCCGATACCAACTGGCCTTCGGGACTAAGAAGTACCAGGTCGACAATCCCTGCGGGCAAGGCTTCCGTGGGGATGGTGATGTAACGGTCTTCGTTCATAACCATATTGGCTGCCCAGAATACTTTGCCGGCGAATAGGGCTGCCAGGCCCAGTTTGCTGTCCGATCCAGGCAGGGCAGTGACCATCAGATGGATATATTTTTCTTTAACACCCAGAACATGCAGGCTGGCTGCTGCGGGTTTGATTCCACGGATGGAGAAGCCTGCATGGGCTCCCTGCGGTTTTTCAAGGTTCAGGACATACGCTTCACCGGAAGCTGGTTTGAACTGACATACCGCGTAATTGAAAGGTCCGGATTGAAGATGTGCAATGGACTCACCCTTGCTGTTGACGATATTGCCCTCGAACGGGGAAGCAATTCCGTTGACATCGGTAACCACAAAAGCAGTTTTCACAGCCTGGCCTTCTATAAGTGTTCCTCCTTCAGGATGGACGGCCAGAGTGAAAGGAGGGTGGAGCATGTTCATACCGGCCACCCCATACAGCATCCCCTTTCCTTTTCCACTTTTCATTTCAATAATCAGTCCTGCCCCGGCATTTTCGACCTGTTGACTCAAGGTACAGGAAAAAGCGCCCTTGTCCGAAGTGGTGATCCTGCCTTTATCGACCGTTCTCTGGGGGGTGGTTACTTCATATTCCAAAGACTGGCCTGCCACTGGTGCACCTGACGCATCCATTACCGTTCCGCTTAGGACGGGGTCTTTCCCTGCCTGTGAAACAATACTAACCTCGTCCAATTTTATATTTAACCAGTTGAAATCATTTTTTTTCACTATAACCTCCTTATGGAATACATTCTGTGGGGGCTGATTTTTCATCCAGCTGGTATAGGCAATCAGGATATAACGGCCTTCCTGCGATTTGGGGGGTATAGTGAAATTGCCGCTTACCAGGCCCTTCTGGATAATGAATTTATGGTTGGCCAGTTTGTGGCCAGAGGCGTCGCACATTTCCACATACAAAGTAAGACTCAAATCCGACAGGCTTGGTTGTAGTTCATCGGTAATGTAACCTCTGAACCATAATTCATCTCCTGGCTTATAGATATCCCTGTCGGTTTGAAGGTATACCAGTTCTGAGGTATAATCATCCACGTATTTGCCCAGGATATTCATAAGCCTGGTAATGACCGTATCGTCGGCCTTCAGGGCCAAGAGAACGAACATGAGAGCGGGTATAAGGACGCGTATGGTCTTCATATGGGTTGATTTATTTGAGTTTATGGTATTTGCTGGTTTTGCTGCCGGAATATTTTAGTCAGGGTTTCTTCGAGTTTTTCTTCAGGTTTGATAAAGTTGTAATCGCCCCAATAGGCGGGATCGTAAGGGCCAATGTGATCCACAAAGATTTCGTTCGACCTGGCAATGTCGGCTGAACGGAATGGTTTTGCATTCAGGGTATCGGTGCGTGTGACCACCATTTCCGAAACCGAGGTAAAAAGGGAATTGAACAGGTTATTCTTTTTTCTGACCCTCATGTTCATTTCCATACGGATATGACTGAGCTGCCATTTCCCGGAATACCTGCTGTAGCTTACCAGGTAATCAACGGATACCGGCTTGACCTTAATTTTGGGTGAAGCTCTTTTAACAAGCATGGATGCAGCGTTTTGCATACCCCTGGGACTGATCGAAAAGTCTGCTCCCAGTATGGCCAGGGTGTTCACATCGACATATAGTTTTCCTTTGAACAGGGCGTCTTCAACTCCTTCTTTCTGATCAAATTCAATGGTATAGGCTAGGGCATCATTGATTTTCTGCATCAGGCCCATATGAAATTCATAGTCGGGAAAACTGTTTTCGTCCATGAAACTGGCCCTGTTCTTTACGATATCGAGGAGAAGGGAATTGTATAGCCCTCCCTGTACCTTATACAATACGGTATCGTATGCGGCTATATCAACCGTTTTCCGGCCCTTGAATACTTTTACCTGGTCGTTCTGGAAAGGCTTGTTGTAGGCCGATTTGAAGATGTCTACCACAGCTTCGCTGAGCACAATGTATTTTCCATTCTTCTGAAGTGTTTCGCGGTAGAAGCCGGTTTGCATCACCGGCGCGGTACGGTAGTTTTCGGGAATGGCATCAATCGCTTTTTTGATGATCGAGCGGGGGTCGACCGACCTTACCAGTACTTCCTTCAACAGGATAGATTCTGTAGGCAATTCCCAGATCTGCTGGTCAGTAAATTCCGGTATAGGAACTGTGAGGATTTTATATCCTACACAGGAGATAGCTACTATATCGGGATCATCACTGGCAGGGTATTTAAAAACAAATTCCCCGTCATCATTCGTGATGGTGCCTATGCTTTTGCCCACAATTCTGATGTAAGCATAAGGAATGGGTTGTTTGTCGGTTTTATCAATGACTTTTCCCCTGATGACCGTGACTGGATTCTCGATCTTCATGGGGGCTTCAGGCGATACCCGGGAGGGTGAATTGATGATGATCTGATTGGCCAGTCTTGTCCATGTGAGGTGATATGT
>JAKAMP010000466.1 GCA_021812865.1 Bacteroidota bacterium
TTCAGGTATGTTATCCCTCTTTCAATTATCTGCCTGCAAATTGCAGCTAAATAATATAAATTAGCTTTAAATTAAAACAAATCTAATTGAGTTTTCTAAAGAAAATTATTATTTAGAATGATTAAAAGTAAATAATACACTTTTTCGCGATGCATTTGAGAAGAATGTATACATTGATTTTTCTCAGCAAGCCTGATCCTTTATGAATAATTTTCTGCTAAATACTTTTATTTCGGGCCTAATTGGAAGGCTTTATCTCTTTAAGTTATTGATATTGTTGTGATTTTGAAATAATTTTCCAAAATTGCCGGCAAGTGTTCATGGAACACTTTTTTCTGATTAACTTTACTCTTCACATAGATTGGTCAAAAAATTATTATAAGCGTGGTATTAAAAGCAAAATGAATTTAATTTTTAGTTTATTATTGTATAATATTGTGAAGCTACTATTAACCTTAATTTCTAAACTATGAGGGCAAAAACTCTACTCTTTCTGATTCTGTTGTCAATTGGAGGCGTCCTGAGAGCACAGGATACCATTCGGACCCTGATCATTTCAGAGGCAAGGTTCGACCAGGCACACGAAGCGTATTGCGAGCTCACCAACATGGGCATCGATACGCTGAACCTCAAGAACTTCGAATTCGGAGTGGTTGGTCCCTGGACCAGCCGTATTTCCGCTACCGACATTACCCAGTGGTTCAATGTTGGAACGAATAACTGGTTTATGTTACCCGACTGGAAACTGGCTCCCGGCAAGTCCATTGTCATTGCGAATGTGAATGACTGGAACCTGAGAATGTGGTATAAAGATCCGGATCATTACGGCCCCATTACCAAGGCCGAAATGTGGAAACTTGCCAACATACAGATCAACCAGCCTGAAGCTCCGACACAGCCTAATCCACTCGACAGCGTTTCTCCATACTGGAACGTTGGACAGGTTTGGAATGGCCGTACCTGTTGGTATGTAAGGCATCACGTTGCTCCGGGCGACTCTGTTGTGGTTGACCAGGTGGGTGGTGTTTTCGACGGAACCGCTGCCGACGGTGTGGCTGAAGGATCAAACAAGGATAAGTCCTACGATGTCGCTGGTGTAGCCAGTGCTACAGCCAATGACATTCTGGTTCGCAAATTCACCGTAAAGAAAGGGAATATCGATTTTGCTACCGGCCGTGGTACCACCCTGGCCGAGTCGGAATGGATGCCTATTCCTATATTCGTTCCCGGTGGCTGGGAACCCAACCGCGCCGTACTATGGACAGTTGGCAATCACCTGAATGCACATCTTGACGATACCACCCTGGTATCCAATACCATCAGTATTGGCTGGGCCGATTCTACTCTTACGGTTCCCTGGGGTGTCCGTCACGACGACTCCATTATGTACCAGTTCGAAAGAAAACCCGGTCTGGGCTGGCATTACGATTATGCCAAAACTCATGCGGATTCTGCATTTGTTTCCTGCCGCACGGGCGATATTTTCACCATCTATGCTTTTGGCGATACCATGTCGGTAATTCCTTTCAAACTGAACGTATTGCCTCCTACCAACGATGCCAACATTGTTGTTCCCAAGAAAGTTCCCAATGCCCAGGGCTGGTACACAAATGCTGGTCCTATTTACGAGGTTACCGATAAGGTTCCGGGCATGGATACCATTCGCGCCAGCATTCTCAGGGGTATAGGTTATGCCACCCGCGTGGATACCCTTTACAAATACCTGGAGAAAGCCCCTCAGGCAAGTTGGGAAATTGTTTGGGTTGACGGACAGTCAAGAACCGACCTGAAGAATGGCGATATCCTGAAAGTTACTTCCCAGAATGGAGCGGCAAAACAGTACTTTATAAAAGTTGACCAGTATAGGCCTTCACACAATGCCTACCTGGCTTCCATTACCTGGCCCGATATTCCTGATACATATAAAGGATTCTACGGCTGGATTGGCGATACCGTTCCCAACTTCGTATATTCCAAGTACACTTACCAGGTGCAGGTTCCCTTCGATGTGAACGGAATTCCGGCCCTCGTTGCCAATCCACAGAACAACGGCGCTGTAATTAATGTAACTCGCGCAAGCAATCTGTCGGGCAGCGTCGATGCCAGGACCGTCACCTTCAAGTCAACCGCAGAAGACGACACAACAATACTGCAATACCAGGTTCAGCTGAGCAAGCAGAAAAACCCGGCCGACGTACAGCCCTGGTTAACTGCAGAACCCTTTATCTCCCAGTTTGTATGGCAGGAACAGTGGGCGAATGCTTTCATGGAAATCTGCAACCCAGGCAACCTGCCCATGGATCTGAGCAAGTACATGCTGTGTTTCGGGTATTTCAATGACCCGGCTACCGCCATTACAGCAAATACCGGTACCGGCAATTGGGCTAACAGGTATTCGAAATATATCCCCGGCATGAGATGGCAGGATGCAACCACCTGGGGCATTACCCCGGCCATTGCCATGCAGGACCTGAACGTAAACCCGATTGTTCAGCCTGGCGATGTATTTGTATTAGGCGATATTCGCGGAACAGGCATTAGTGGCTATCCGTGGTGGGCAAGCCAGCAGTGCGATATCGACTTTGGCCACACCCCCTGGGGAGAAACGGTGAACAACTGGACATCTCTGCAGGAATGGAATGGAGCCAACTATTTCCTCTTCAAGATCGATAATGACTCTGTGAGAACCGGTTTGAAACCCGCCAGCGATCCGAACGACTTTACCCTCCTCGAATCATGGGGTAGCGGCACTGGCGCAGATCCGGTTATTGGCGGTCTTTCTATGCAGCAGATCAACGGTTACGAACGTAAACCCCAGTATTATAAAGCCAAATCGCCTGATTTCACCGTTTCCTTCGGAACCGACCAGGCGACCAGCGAATGGATATTCACTGACCGTGCATACTACGATGCAAAGCATGTAGGCTGGCCCAATGATATCCTCCTCGTGGCCGATGGTATTGGTAACCATTTTATGGATGAAGTGACGGTTTACAAATCAACCATTTCTTCAACGGTTTACAAATATTCAGGGGCATATTCGAATCATGAAACCCTCTGGGGCGTAAAAACCGGAACCACGGTGAATGATTTCATCGCTAACCTGAT
>JAKAMP010000467.1 GCA_021812865.1 Bacteroidota bacterium
CTGAACTATCATGACAGCATCCCCATTATGCAAATCCAACGGAATGGAAGCCAACCTGACGGAATATATGGAATCGATCGATCCTGGCTGTATCCTCTCGATGACCTTGTAGTACGAATTTACCTGGCCGCTAATTACCGTGGCGGTGTCGGTTTGGGAATTAGCAGAAACTGATATGAATAAAGCAATAAAAGGAAGATACAATTTCCTGGCCAATAACAATGGCACTCTGTATGATAAGGCAAACCTCCGGATCAATTCAACCAATTTTATCTGTTCATTCAATTGTAAATCTAATACAAATGACCAAAAACAGCAAAACCATTTTTCATTCTTTTACAGGGAGGGATACATGAAAGGTAGTGCCCTCTCCCTCAATCGTTTTATAGGTAATCGTACCGCCTGCATTTTCAATGATCTTTTTTGACATGGCCAGTCCGAGTCCCATTCCGCTGCTTTTTGTAGTAAAATTCGGTTCGAACATTCTTTTTTTCAGATTTTCCGGTATTCCCGAACCATTGTCGGAGATACTGAATACGTAAAATCCATCCGATTGTTTCAGGCTGATGCGTATCTCTGCTTTTCGGGTTTCGGGCACCGACTGCTGGGCATTCTTGAAAAGATTCACCAGCACGCGCACCAACTGCTCCCGGTCGCCAAATACATAGGCCGAAGAAAGGTTGTGAAAGTCACTGGTCACCTCCATATCTTCCTGGGAACTGAACAGATTCCTGGCATTGATGATAATCTCAAGAAAATCAATCCTCTCATTGTTTTCCCTGGGCATCATGGCAAAATTGGAAAACGCAGTGGCGATGAAGCTCAGGTTATCGATCTGTTCAATAATGGTATTGATAAACTTCTTCAGGTATTCGCCAAAATTTTCCTTTCTTTGTCCCCAGGCTCTTTCCAGGTGCTGAACGCTCAATTTCATAGGAGTGAGCGGATTCTTAATCTCGTGAGCCACCTGCTTGGCCATTTCCCTCCAGGCCGATTCACGCTCTGAGCGCGCCAGCAGCTCAACATTCCGCTGCAGTTCCTCTACCATTCGGTTATATTCCTTTACCAGGCTTCCAATTTCATCTTTACGATCATAGTTGATTTTTTCATAGCGCTTTCCAAGCTCTATCTCGCTGAATTTTTTCTGAATGATATTGAGCGGGCGGGTAATCTGGTTGGAAACAAAAATGGTAAATGCCGTTGATAGCATGATCAGCAAGATGGAGATATTCACTACAGCCACCACCAGGGACGATACTTCTTCGGAAAGAACCGTCTGCCGTGTGAAATAAGGAAGATTGAGATAAGCCAGAAGCCGGTTTTCGTTATTGATGAAGGGGACGTAGGCCGAAAGGAACCTCATGGAGCCGATCTGCTCCCTTTGGATATATTCCACCCTGTCTTTTACAGCCAGCTCCTGATAAGCCAGCGGATTCATCCTTCTTCCCACCAGATAATTGGCGAAGATTTCCGGCCGTGAGGAGGCAAGCAGCACGCCCCTGGCATCATACAGATTGATGTCGGTATAAAACACGTTGGAAAACCGCTTGAGCAGCTCTTCAAGACTGTCATAATCCGCATTGCTCCAGTTCGATTGCAATTGTTTCAGGTTCATGAACTGATGTTCCAGTTCCACGTAAACCGACTGCACTTTTTCGCTGAGAATCTCCCTGTGCTTGTCGTTATACTGCCTGATGGTGAAATATACCGAACCGCCGCCGATGAGCAGGAGCGAAAGGAACAGCAAACCAATCATGGTATACTGAATCCGGTTTTTCAGGGTAAGCTTCAGCTGTAACTGAATGAATGGAACCCTTGCCAGCAGGAGCAGAATGGTAGCCAGTGCAAAATAAAAGATAAAGACATAGGAAAATGCCACCAACCGGTCGAAAGCGGTGAGAACCGGCCGGCTGAGAACGATCAGGTTATTCGGGTCGACCTTGTAAATGGTATGATCGTACCGGTCAAGCCGCCTGAACGCAAACTCTTCCTCTCCCGGGCTGAAATCCTGACTGGTAAGACTGTATGGGAAGCTACCCTTTTTCATAATCAGCTTGCCCTTGTAGTACTTGGCATAGGAATACCCCGATAACGGATTCTCCAGGCTGATGTCATTCTCCAGCAACAATTCAGGGTAACCCAGGGCCTCTGAAACCAGCCTTGAATCCAGTGAAACATATAGCTTGACCGCCTTGCCTGCATTGACGTACGGTATGGAGAAAAAGTAGCTGATCCGTCCATTCCGGTTATCCATGAAATATATGCTGTCGGTATTAGGTATGTGAATGCCTCTTTCCCTCACCATGTCTTCGAAAAATGAATCGCAATGGGTGCGTATGCTATCGGGCTGGATAAAAACACTGTCCTCAGCCGAACAAACCGTTACCTGGTAATTGTATTTGAGCCAGTAATCATTGAAATAGCGTTTCCCCAGGTAATTATTGAGCTGCCCGAACTGTTCCATGCTGAAGTTCGAATTAAAAATGAGCTGCAGAAGGATCTTGTCATGGCTCATCCACCTTTTCACATCGCTGATCAACAATTCTGCCACAGGGTCATGTTCATCGGCCAGGTTCACGGCCAGAACCTTCTGCTCAGCTTTTTGTTTGATACTGGTGTACCGCGCTGAAAACACCGCCGAGTAAAGCGAGAAGACCAGGATGATCAGCAGAAAGGTCGAGTACCTATACGAAATGGTCCCTGAATACCGGATGGTACAAATAATATAAAATATAACCAGGTAACACAGGAGACTTACCACATCATACCCCATGCGGGTAATATTCATCAGCACAAAGACTGCAAAAACAGAAAAAAAGAAAAGCAGTAGCATCCTCTTCTTCTCCATCCTGTCTCTGGTATGAAGAATTAGCTTATCGGCCAGCAGTCCGATGGATGCAAATAACAAGGCTACCGGGAGCAATGCAAAAAGACTATACTGGGTAATATCGAGCAGGTTGTGAATTTCAAAGGAGATTCTTGAATTCTGCACAAGATTTCTGAAGACGTGATCGGGAAAGATGCTCAGCAGGGCCAGACCAATGAATGCAAGATATATTGGGAAACGGCGTTCATGAGCCGTTTTGTCTCTGCGTGGTTCAAA
>JAKAMP010000013.1 GCA_021812865.1 Bacteroidota bacterium
TGTGGGGTGGAGGGCTTTACGAGTCTGACCTGTTTTACGACCTCTGCGATGAGTATGGAATAATGATATGGCAGGATTTTGCATTCGCCATTACTATGCTGCCTAATGACCCTGAGTTCATGAACAGTATACGGCAAGAAGCAGCCGACAATATCACCAGGCTGCGTAACCATCCCAGCATCGTTTTGTGGTGCGGAAACAACGAAACGGAAATGATATGGGATTATATGGTCAAACGGTTTTTCGGGCTCAAAACAGAGGATTCGGGCAATGATGTATTGACCAATTTATTGAAACTCATTCCTGTTACACCGGTAAAGAAGGAAACGACCGACAAGATATTGCAGGCATACGATGACCTGTTTTATAAGCTTCTTCCTGAAGAAGTAAAGGCATACGATCACAATGACCGGCCATACAGGTCGTCATCACCTTCCGGAGGCTGGAAACAGCCGGCAAATGCAAATTCGGGCGATATGCATTACTATATTGCCTATGCCGGTGCACCTTTTGAAGCCTACTATACGAGTCATTCAAGGTTTTACAGTGAACATGGATTTCAGTCATTTCCCGATTTCAATACTGTTAAGAAATTCACATCTTCTGAAGACTGGAACTACCTGTCGCCTATCATGCAACATCACCAGCGGGCCATGGGAGGAAACCAGGTGCTCGACAAATACATGAAAATGTATTACCGGTATCCGAAAGATTTTGAAAACTACCTGTATGTGAGCCAGGTGATGCAGGCCGATGTGATGAAGATCGCCTTTGAAACGCATCGTCACAGCCGGCCCTATACCATGGGAACCCTATACTGGCAATTGAACGATGTATGGCCGGTGGCCTCCTGGTCGAGCATGGATTATCTGAATCATTGGAAAGCCTTGCATTACCAGGTAAAAAGGTCGTTTGCCAATGTATTGGTGGAACCTGAATATTACCGGGATACCCTGAAGGTTTACCTCGTATCCGATTCCCTGAAAGGATTCAAGGCCAATGCAGCGGTCCGTATTTTGAATTTCACCGGGAAAGAACTGAAAAAAATCAATGTCCCGGTGAATATGGAAGCCAATGCTTCCAAACTGCTGCTCGAAAAAACGAAAAACGAACTTCTTTCTGGAATTGATACCGCAAGTTCTCTATGCTTAGTAAACCTTGTCCAGGGAAAGAAAATCCTTTCGACGAACATATGTTATTTTGCTGCTGCCAAAAACCAGAACCTGCCTATGGTGAACATCAGTCGTAAGATAACTCCCTCTGCGACCGGATACATCATTGAACTGCAGAGCAATGCTTTTGCCAGGGACGTATACCTGAGCATTGACCAGGAAGGTTTTTTCTCGGATAATTATTTTAACCTGCTGCCTGGGGAAAAGAAAATCATCACCTTTATTCCAAAGGAGAAAACAGACGATTTTGATAAGGCGCTGAAAGTGTTGTCGCTCGTCGATTCGTACTGACAAGTAAAAAACAAGCATATTCTTTCAGGGTGTATCCCGGGAACAGCATGACAACCAGAAGCTTCTGAACCTGCTGTATAATTTATGCACAACTATTTGCCTGTCTTCAGGAAGGCATCATTTTGTCGCCTGAAAGGCGCCCATAGAGCATGGTATATTTTGAGGCAGGCGGTTGCCGAAGAAATCCCTTTCCCCGATGTCAATGCCCCATTCCCTTGCAAGGTTCAGCCCTTTCTTCAGCGCCTGTGAACCAGGCATAAGCCGGTAACCGGACAAGGTATGGAGGAGAGCGGGGTTATTGAAGGTAACGCCTTTGCCAGCGCCTTCCAGTTGCGGATCGAGATTCAGTCCTGCAGGTTGTCCGCCGGAATCCGTTTCCTGCCGGGTATCCTTTTGCCAGTCGGAAAGCGATGTATATGAATGAGTTCCCCAGTCAACCCGGAAATTCCTGTCGCTGTTCCAGTAGCAATTGCCAAGAAAAGTGACTGAGGAAAGGGCTTTCGTGTTCACCCTCACCAGGGGGGCCTTGCCCGTTGTGCAGATGATATTGTTGCTGATAAGAATATTCTGCATTTCGCCGCTGTCGAGCAGTATTCCGCACGCCATGTTGCTTTTTGAAGGCGAAAGCCAGATGGTGTTATTGTATACATAGGCATTCCGTATACCACCGGCTGAAGCGGCAGCCCAGAAAAGAATCCCGGCGGTCTCGTTTTTCCTGCCGTCGTTTTCTGATATATTGTACCGCACGGTAACATTTTCAAATTCCATGGCCCCGGCGAACTGGCAAATCAGGAAGCCCGACCCGTCGTTATCGTGGGAGTAGTTATACTGAAGGGTAGAGTTGGTCACACCCCCGTCGAGATCAAATCCTCCGCCGTCTTTCAGGGTCCCGGTATGGTTGTGATGGGATTCGCAGTACTGGATGGTAAAATTGGTGGAAGCCCAGCACCATATACCCACGGGACCGGCATACACGCAGCCGTTGTCCTTACCATTTTCATATGCCACGCAGCGCTCAATGAGCCCGTTCCGTACCGATCCGCATACAATGCCATTGCCGCTGTGGTTCTCTGTATATGAAGAATTGCCGAAATTATTCCAGGCTCTACAGTCCCTGATGGTGAGATTTTCGAGGCTGTAATGCCCCGGCATGAGGAAAGCGCCTATGGTGCTGATCCCGCTCAGGAGGTTATCGTGCGATATCACCCTTTCCATTAAAAGGCTGGCAAATACGCCCCTGCGTTCATTATTCACAGAAACGAGGATGCCGTGAGCGCCGAAACCACTCACTTCTATATCCACAATGGTCACTCCCTCATGGCGAAGGCTGTCGTCAGCATAAAACACGATTCCCGATCCTTTGTTCGTATGGCTGCCACTGCCTACAATGATAAGATGACGGAGGGTAATGCCCGCCATGTTGTAAAAGAAGAAGCCTGTGGAGTCGCCTGCGTCAATAGTTGCAACGCCTTCGCCATATGAGCTGAAGACAATCCTGCGCGAGGTAAGCAATTTGGAGATTCCCTCCAGGATTATGTTTACCTGGTGCTTTTGTCCCCCCATGAACAGCACCGAATCGCCCGGTATGAGCGATCTTTCCTGCTCCTTTCCGAACGTCAGCCTGGGGTGATTCCTGTCGGTACCGGTATTGCGGTCACTTCCCTTATTGCTGATATAATAACTGGCAGCAGAAAGCATGGCTCCAGGAATACAGGCAATCAGAAAAATAAGGATGATGGCCTTCCGTATATGTTTCATGAGTAACGAATTTTACATCATCTTTTCAGACAACACAGTTGCCTTATAAAAATACGACTTATTTGTTAACCCGAACTGTGCTTTCGGAAAATCTCAGGCGGCATGCATTTATCTGATGGTCTCCATATACTATTTTGGGGTGTCAAAGGCGAAAAAGCAGTACTCTGCCCTTAAATACTTATAAAAATCCCCCTTTTATGGGATTTTTCCGAAAAACAAACCAAATATTTTCGCAAAGTAGAATTTAAAGTCCCTTTCCTGCATCACGGATTATTTAATAATTATGTATGTTTGAGGCCTGAATTTTGAACCAACCGCATCGCCTATGAAAAAATATATTCCCTTGTTTGTAATTGTCGCTTTGCTTGTTCAATGCAGCCAGTCCCCGAAAGATGATGCCGGTTATATGGCAGCCATGAAGAAATGGCGTGAGAACCGCATGGAAAGGCTGAAAAGTGAAAACGGCTGGCTGAACCTGGTAGGCTTGCTTTGGTTGAAACCTGGGAATAACTCCTTTGGAAGCGACAGCGCCAACCAGATCGTCTTCCCGTCAAAGGCGCCTGCCAGGGTGGGTACAATCATCCTGAAAGACACCGTGATCATGCTGAAGCTGAACAAAGACAATCATATTACGGTAGATACCACCCAAATGTCCCAGGGAAAGGAAATCAGATTATATACCGATGCAAATAAGCGTCCCACAAGGATAAAGATGGGTTCGCTTTCATTTTATATCATCAAACGAGGGGACAGGTATGCCATCCGGCTTCGTGACCTCGAATCGCCCCTGCTGAAGGAACTGGATTCCATACCTGCATACCCGGTAAAACCCGAGTGGAAGATCAGGGCCAAGCTTGTTCCTTTTGACTCGTCAAGAACAATGGAAGTAAGCACGGTGATCGATACGCGGGAAACCTATACCGTGCCCGGGAAACTGGTTTTTTCCATCCAGGGCAAGGAATATAGTTTGCTTCCATTCCTTGAAGGCAAGGGCTATTTCCTCGTTTTTGCCGATAGCACCAGCGCTGCAGAAACCTATGGTGCAGGAAGGTTCCTTTCGGCCCCTCTGGTGGATTCCACTGGTTACACCATCCTCGATTTCAACAAAGCCACCAACCCGCCATGCGCCTTCACTCCCTATGCCACCTGTCCCATGCCGCCCAGGGAAAATATCCTGTCGGTGAAGATTGAATCCGGGGAGAAAGATCCGCATATTTACGTTCACTGATATGGGCACGGTCCGTATTGCGATCGTTTTTGACTTTGATGACACCCTTACGCCCGATAGTACCTCCGGATTCCTGGAATATATGGGCATTGATCCTGCCATTTTCTGGGAGCAAAAGGTGAACCCCCTGCTGCTGGAGGACTGGGACCCGGTGCCTGCCTACCTTTACGGACTGATCGAAGAGAGCAGAAAAGGGAAACCGATTCGCAGAACGGATTTTGTGGCCTTTGCCAGAACCATTCAACCCTATCCAGGTCTTAAAGAGCTACTCGAAAAGATCAGGAAAACAGCCCGGGAGACTCATGCCCTGGCCGAAGTGGAATATTACATTATCAGCAGCGGCATTGGCGAAATCATCAGAAATTGTCCCTTTGCCGGGTATTTCACGGATATCTGGGCTAGCGATTTTATATACGACCAGGATGGAGCCATCCGTTTTCCGAAAAAGATTATCAGTTTCACCGACAAGACGCGGTACCTGTTCCAGATCAATAAAGGAATGATTGGCGCTTCGGCCCGTGGGAAGCCATACGATGTGAACAGGCGAATGGCGCCGGACCAGGTGCGCATTCCTTTGCAGCATTTCATTTATGTGGGCGACGGTTATACAGACATCCCCTGTTTTTCACTGATGAAACAGCATAAAGCCGTCGCCATAGGCGTATACGATAAGCACAACCAGGCCAAGAAAGAAAAAGCCTGGGCATTTGTGCAGGATGAAAGGGTTTCCAACCTCCTATCCGCCGATTACAGAGAGGACAGCGACCTGTGCAATTCGCTCGAGATGGCGGTGAAAAACATCCTTAGAAATTATCTGTAAAAAGCTTACCTTCACTTGTGATGAACCATCCTCATGGATTCATCCGGCACAACTTTTGAGGATATTCATCCCTTGAAAAGAGGTAAACATGAGGCGCATCCTGGTTATAATTTTCATCTTGCAAACCGGCTGTCCGTTTTTACGTGCCCAGCCCAAGGATACATTGATCGACCCTGCCCATTTCAACTATCGTTTGATGGAATACATGATCAAGAGCAGGATTGACAGTTTCCGCAAAACGAAAAAGCTTGGCACCCTGGCCAACGACAGCATGCTGTATAAGGCCGCTCTTGACCAGGCCCTCTACCTGCAAAAACGTGAGGATATCAGTCATACCCAGCCCGGCAGGCGCAAAAAGGATCCCATGGCAAGGGCTGTATTTTATGGCGCAAGCTACCAGATGATCGGGGAAAATGTGGCCCGGATCTTTTACCTGGTGAATATGACCAATCCCCGGCTGCGCGGAAGAACCGTATTCATTCGTACATACAGCGAAGCGGCAAACGAGTTTGTGGAAGGCTGGCTTCACAGTCCGCACCATTACAAGAATATTGTCACCTCGGGATATGATGTTACCGGACTGGCCGTATCACTGAATGTAAAAGAAAAATCCATCACGGCCGTGCAGGTTTTCGGAAGGTCCCCCACGTACCATCCGCCAGACAGAAGCGGGGTTTACTTTCCTTATGGGGAATGAGGTAGAACGATGGGCAGACGCTTGCCAAGCGGTGGTTATTCATTGGCCGGCAGCTCATCAAACCATAGGTTCTTCCCCGGGAATCACGCACAAAATCTGAACAAATTTCAGTTTTTAAAGTTAGTTTGCTTTCTTTGCCATATACTCATTTGTTTATGCCTGAAAAATTCAGAGACAGACGGACATCGCCGCATTTCAAAAAGGGAAAATTCATCAATCCCATACCAACCGTTGTTATGCAGCCTGGAAAGGCATGGAACACGCTAAGTCAATGGTTTCGAGACAATGATAAAAGGAAACCCGCTGTAAAACCAGGACCCTTCATGACCGATCCTTCTGCATTTACTGCATCTCAGAAAGGAGCGATCAGGGCAATATGGCTCGCACACTCCACCGTTTTGTTCACTGTCGGGAACAAATGGTTCCTTACCGATCCGGTTTGGGCCGATACAGTCTCACCCTTTCCCTGGGCCGGGCCGCGCAGGTTTTTCGATATGCCTTTAGCGATTGACAAACTGCCGCCGCTGGAAGGAGTGATCCTGTCGCACGATCATTATGATCACCTGGACCGGAAAGCCATCGGCAGGCTTGCTAAAGGCGATCATATGTTTTATTGTCCGCTTGGTCTGGCCAGGTACCTGGTGAAATGGGGTGTAAATCGTGAAAAGATCAGGGAGCTCGACTGGAACGAAGAGATTTTCACGCCCGGCGGTATTCAGTTGATCTCAGCACCGGCACGCCATTTTTCCGGAAGGGGATTGTTCAACCGCAACCGCACCCTGTGGACATCGTGGATCATCAGGAACGAGGAGCAAAGCGTTTTCTACAGCGGCGATACCGGCATGCATCCGGGACTGGAAGAGACAGGCAATAAATATGGGCCATTCGACCTGACCATTATCGAAGCCGGGGCGTATCACCCCAACTGGGGCAGTATTCATATGGGACCTGAGAATGCGGTAAAAGCCCATCGTATGCTCAAAGGAAAAATCCTTCTGCCGGTACATTGGGGTACCTTCAGGCTGGCCTTGCATGGATGGACCGAACCTGCCGAAGATATCATTTCGTACGCCGGGAAAAATGGAGTATCATTTCTACTCCCGCAACCAGGAGAATGCATCAGCCTGCCCCACGATACGGTCGTTTCAGGCTGGTGGCGCCGGGTTCCGGTAGTTAATCCCGCCGGCTGAAAATCATCCCCTTTCTCTATCACCTCATAATATTATGACTGGCAGCCCGTTATTCATGAGAATGGATTAGGGCAAATTTTTTCGTAAATTTGATAGCCACCCTTAAATCCCTGGCAGGCTGCATTCATGAAAAAACTGTTACTCCTGGGAATGATCCTTCCCTTCGTCACCTACGCCGGGGCGCAGAAACTGTATACCGATTCGGTATTCCGGTTGGCCGATAGCATTCTTGCAGCCCACGTGGGACAGAAAATTTTCAGGGAAAATTTCAGCCGCAGCCCGGAGAGCACCATTGAATACATGGGACTGCTTGGCGACGTAAATAAATCAAGTCTGCTTCCGGGGAAAAGAACCTCAGGACGTATCGTGGAAATTATTGTACAGTACGCTTTTTCTCTGCATGATTCAAGGATTATATTCAACAATACGGCCGAGGTAAGGCTGAATGGGAATCTTCAACTTCTCAGCGAACCCGAATTGCACTTTATTCCTGCTTACCTTATTGAAAACAGGAATTCTGATTTTGTTTCCTATGAAAGGGCACTGTCCATTGCAAAAAGCAACCAGATGCGTGAAGTATCCAAACCTTCCAACGCCTATATCATTTACGATTCGAACCGGAGAATATACAAATGGGTGTTCGAAAATTATGCGGAAGGATCGAAGGATCAAGGCCGGCCCGGGCAATTTTCCACCGAAGTGATGGAAATCAATGCCATCACAGGCGATCTCATCAGCCATACCACCAATAAATTCGGACCACAGAACTGAACCTTTTTCACTCGATTTTGACATCCTAAACTTCCGGAAATTAATAAATCCTGTTCTTCTCATAGGCTTTTTCCTTGCACCTCGCTGCAATTCTTTGTATTTTTCGGCGTTAAAATATATTCAATCATTATAAAACATATGTGCATCATAAAGAAGCTTACTTACCTGGGCATAGGCATGTTTATCAGCTTGTCTGCTGTAACCGCACAAGTTCCCGATATAACGCCCAACAAGGTGATTCCCACTCCACAGCAGGTGGCATGGCAGCAGATGGAGTTGATCGGATTCGTGCATTTCACTGTGAACACCTTTACCGACAAGGAATGGGGCGAAGGTTCCGAAAAGGAATCGGTTTTCAACCCTACAAAGCTCGATGCAAGCCAGTGGGTGCGTGTAGCGAAGGAAGCTGGCATGAAGGAGCTGATCCTCACGGCCAAGCATCACGACGGATTCTGCCTCTGGCCCTCGAAATATACCGAACATTCGGTAAAGAACAGTCCCTGGCGCAACGGCAAAGGCGATGTGGTGAAGGAATTCACCGATGCCTGCAGGAAATACGGGATCAAACCCGGACTGTACCTTTCTCCCTGGGACCGGAACAGCGCCGATTATGGGAGGCCCGCCTACCTCACCTATTACCGTAACCAGCTTACGGAGCTACTGACCCATTACGGAAAGATTTATGAAATCTGGTTCGACGGGGCCAATGGTGGCACCGGTTATTACGGGGGGGCGAACGAGAAACGGGAGATCGACCGCAGGACTTATTACGATTGGGCTACCACCTGGGCGCTGGTTCGCAGGCTTCAGCCTGATGCCATGATGTTCTCCGACGCCGGTCCTGATGTTCGCTGGATAGGCAACGAAAGTGGTTTTGCAGGGGAAACCTGCTGGTCGACCATCAACGCCGACAGCATCATGCCCGGACAGGCCGATGCCGCCTACCTGAATACCGGCGATCCCAATGGAAACCGATGGATCACGGGCGAATGCGATGTGTCCATTCGCCCAGGCTGGTTTTATCATGCCAGTGAAGATGCAAAGGTGAAAACGCCGAAGCAACTGGTTGACCTGTATTACAAGTCAGTGGGAAGAAACAGCCTGCTTCTGCTGAACATCCCGCCCGAAAGGGAAGGATTGATCGCAGAACCCGACATCCGCTCACTCAAAGAATTCAGGAGCATTCTGGACGAAACTTTTAAGACTGATCTTGCCAAAGGCGCCCCGGTAAAGGCAAGCAACGTAAGGCTAAACAACAAGAAATTTGCCCCGGGGAACATCATTGACAATGATAAGACAAACTACTGGGCAGCCGACGACAGCGTGAAAAGCGCCTGGCTTGAAGTTACCCTGCCGGCAGGTACCACCTTCGACCGCATCATGCTGCAGGAGCCCATACGCTTCGGACAGCGAATAGAAGAGTTTGAGGTGCAGGCTTTGCTCGACAACCAGTTTAAAACCATAGCCGCCGGCACAACCATCGGGTACAAACGCCTGCTGCGCATTGCACCAGTAACCACCACCAGAGTGAAAATTATCCTGAAGAAATCGAACAATACCCCTGCCCTCTCGGCCTTTGGATTATTCAAGGCCAGCAGCAGGGAATAGACGTTATCACGGACAGTTGATGAATAAAGCCCGGCAGGAAAATCTTTTCCTGCCGGGCTTTGTATTATTTATAAATGTCTTTTCGATGACCAACGGACACGACAGTAACGATAATCCTGTCATCGTTGATCTCGTAAATTACACGGTAATCACCGATCCGAATCCGGTAAGCGTCTTCGCCTTTGAGTTTTTTATAGCCCTGGGGCCGGGGATTATCGGACAGGTTTGCAATAGCTGATTTAATAAGAGGGATAGCCTTTTTATCAAGTTTTAAGACTTGCTTTTGGGCATAACGTTCGATGAAAATGGTATACTTCATTTTATAGCTGCTTCAATTTCCCTGAAAGCCTGTTCAAAGGGAACAGGGTCACTCTTACGTGCCTTGGCTTTACGATATTCCTTGATCTCTTCCAGTTCTTCGGAATCGGACACAAGCTTCTTGTAAGTTTTAAGCGGCACCTGGACAGCTATTTTGCGGCCTTTTTTATCGGTTACATAATTTTCCTGAATCATACTCAAAGTTTTATTTAATGTGTTGCATAAGCCTGGCGGGTTTTAAAATCCCGGAGCAAGGCATCGATCACCATGAATACCTGCCTTTTCTCTTCGACAGGCAATGTTGAAACGTCCTGAATCCTTTTAAGGGTGTCTTTATCCAGTTCAAAATCGGTTTTACCAACCAGGTAGTCAATCGAGACTTCAAGAGAATCGGCAATACGCATAATCACTTCAATAGAGGGTTTTACTTCGTCCCGCTCATAACGACCGATGATATCTCCCGAGGTACCCACCCTTTTTCCAAGTTCACTCTGGGAGAGGCTTTTTGATTTTCTCAGCGAGGCAATATGCTGGCCTAGAGTCATACTTATATATCGTTAAAATGATAGAAATAATAAGTTTTTGACAAAAATAGTTGATAAATATATCATAAACAAGAAAAGTTTTACTTGTGTTTTTCTGATATATAGATTTGTGACAAATATGTCAGAATACTGATTAAAAAATATTATGACTATCGGTTAAGAACATTAACTTGTGCTATTGCAAGACCAGGTAAACTTAAAAGCAATATAAAAATGAACTTTTTCATTGTCTTAAAATTATTAATAACTCAATGAAATGTTTTCTTTAAAACCTGATTAATATTACCATGAGTGATGGCAAATCCTTCACCTGATTGCATAAATTGCAAAAAAATAATTTGATTTGAAACAGAATCAGCAGCATAATCACATTCCCAGGTTCTGCCTCCGTCTTTAGTGAAATAGATATGGATTATGTCGGTCACATATCCGGAATCCACATTGAAGAAATGAGCATTGTCCTTTGAATATGCTGTTATATTTCGATTAATTAGCGTCCAATTACTCCCGCCATCTTCGGTTTTATACAAACTGCCATGCATAAACATATAACCGACTTCCTCTGTAAGAAACTGCAATTTGGCGATTTCCTTCAGGTCAGTATGATTTGATTTCCATGGTTCAGGGTTAAGAAGAACCCAACTATTGCCTCCATCTGTAGTTTTTACAATTGCGCCAGAACCTCCGTAATCTGAATACATCCCGGCAGCAGCATATCCTGTAGTTGAAGAAGGGAAACTGAGTTGATCAAATACGGCCATGCCAACATAAACCTCCTGCCATGTCTGACCTCCGTCGGTCGTCCTGGTGATGCATGTGCCATCTGCGAGTATCCAGTTTGAACTGCTAAGCATACATATGTCCCAGATTGGATCATCATTGTGAGCAGGGTAAATATTAGTCCACGTCTTCCCATGGTCGAAAGATTTATACACAGAATGACCCAAACCTATAAGGGTGTCATAACAAAGCGGAACAATTTGACTTATGCCCGTTGAGGCGCTCACCCGGGCAGTGTCAATGATCCAGCTATTCCCGCCATCTGTTGTCCTGAATATGTATTGCTGATAAGCTTCTGCAATAGTTAGGGCACTCACGTAGCCAGTGTCTTTATTTAAGAAGCTCAGGGGATAAAAATAAAGGTCACTTGAATTTAAGATAACATTCCATCTGTCCGTTGGACAAACTTCAGGTTTTATAATCTCTTCAGGTTTTTTGTCCTTGCAGCAAGATGTAAAAACCATTAATGCTGAAAATAATAACGTTTTGAAATCCATGAATTGAGTTTACCTCTGGCCACTCACACTAAGGTACCGAAAAAATGAAAAGGTGACAAACAATTTCGCTTTAATTTTGCATCTTCATCTGTATGTTGGACTTAGACCTGCAATCCTTCTATCTGGTCTATTAGAAAAACAGCTCTAAAATTGATCACGATAGCCACTTTATTAAAAGGCAATTTCTCCTGACAGTAAGGATAAGGAACCTTTAATACCCTGGTTTACAAGTTGAAAAAATAAATCACTCTTTACAAAAACAGAAAGCACATCACCCCATAAAACATATATGGAAGAATACCTCGCGTGGTTAGAATATTTGATGTCCTGGCTGGCGAAAAGAATCTGTTCGAATGGTATGTACAATCCATTCTTCGCCAAAAACCTTCTAGTTGTCGAATTGCCTAAAATTTGACATGCTAAATTGAAGGAAAAGATCAACCTTTTTCTGGCAAATCTTCAACCAATAGATATTCGTTGCTATTACCTGTTATTCACCGCCCTTGCAAAGGCCTCTATATTTGCGGTTGACACATTCTGGGGCATGCCTCCGCCGCACGACCAGATGATGCGGGAGTGATCCTTTATCGAGTTCATGGCCTGGTGCACCGCTTCAGTCACATCTTGTTCACTGCCCTGGCTCATTACTTCGAGGGGAGGGATATTACCCAGCAGGGTCACATTGGGACCAGCCAGTTCCCGGATTTCCGGGAGACTATGATTATAGCTGAAATTGAACAGGTTGATCCCGATCTCCTCCAGGTATTTCGCGTTGATCAGTCCGAAGGAGTCGTTATGGAAAAACTTCACCTTGGCGGGGAAACTGCTGTAAATTTTTTTGAGAGCAGGCAATACAAAGGCCTCGAATTCAGGTTCGCCCACAAATCCCACGATGTCGTCGAGAAGGAAAATCCCTTCGATGGAAGGAAAAGTCTCCATCTGCAGTTCTACCCAATCGATGATGAAATCGGTAATGGTAGCGAGTCCCCTGGCCGATTCCTCGGGTGAAAGCGTAAGCGCCATCATGAACTCCGTAGTGCCCATGAGGAAAGAAGCTATGTTCAGCGGTCCCCTGCTCACGGCAAACTTCACTTCGTGGCCCATGGCCTGGATCTTAGGCTGGTTGTGCGCCAGCCTTTTCAGCATGAAGGGCAGCAATCCGTCCGTCTTTACATTGGGTTTTTCAATGCCAGCGAAGGCCGAAGCTTCCGTGAATATTTTTCCTGCATGCGGCAGGTCATTCTCCAGCCAGGTCATCTTGCTTCCGAAGGCAGAGGGCTCGGTGCACATGCCGAATTCCGACCAGAACCCGGGAAGGAACATCACATCCGGGAACGTTTCAACAGCCTTTTTATTCGCCTCAAACCATAGGTCCGAACCGGAAAAATAATCCATATAGGAAATATTGTACCATCCCGGAATCCACGGACTGTCGATGATGAATCCCACAGGCCTCTCCTTTGTTTTCTCGCCGTTGACCACCCTGACCAGGGTATCCCATTGTTGTTCGTTCATAGGTGTGATTTTTACATTTTTTCTGCTTCAGGGAATATCCCGCTAACAGCTATTCTGCGGCTGATATTCATTATGAATGCTCCCTTGCTCTCGGTTCAAAAATATTGAATTTAATGTTTCCGGCATCGCCTTCCAAAGATACTTTTTTTAACTTTACCTCATCGAATGCATTCTACTGCAAAGGGCAACAAATTAAGCGAAAATGAAACACCACAACTCAGGAACCTTTCCGGACAAGCTTTTCCAACGGGGTTTGATAATTGCTGCTCTTCTTTTAATGATCTATGGGAAGGCATCTGCGGTTGAAGACAGCTCGTATGTTGCCTTCAGTCAGGTGAAAGGCTGGTTTCGCCTGGCCGAAGCAGGGAATACTGCCCCGGTGGTAATCAGCGCCTCAGATTTTGAAGGGGTGAAAAGGGTTGCAGGTCTGTTCATGGAGGATATCTGGAAAGTAATGGGCACAAAACCGGCGCTA
>JAKAMP010000468.1 GCA_021812865.1 Bacteroidota bacterium
TTACCGAATCGGTACAATCGGCAATGGCGGCTTCGGCAAAGATCAATGCCATCATACGAAAAGACACGCTGGAGCTTGAACCCATCGTTGCCCGTATTGATGCGGAAGCCTGCACCTGGTGCGGAAAATGCCAGGAAGGATGCGAATATGATGCAATTTTCCAGATAGAAACTAACGGCAAAGTCGTGGCGTCGGTGAACGATCCTGTTTGTAAGGGCTGCGGGATCTGTGCCCCAATATGCCCTGCCGACGCCATTGACATTGCCCAGTATACCAATGCCGAAATCGAAGGGATGATCGACGGATTTTCGCAACAGGTTGATCTGAATGTGGAAAAAGGAAAATCAGGACAGGCGGGCGATGCAGGTGGCATGAAAGATTTTCCGCAGATATGGAAATCCATTATGAAGAACCTTTCGGATGAACCGAAAACGATTCCTAAAATTGCTGCCGGCATACAGCAGCCTTCAGAACTTGTCACCTGGCATTTGATGACCATGAACAAATATTATATTGTCGAGTCGGCCGGTATTGACGATAATGATGAATACTTCCTGTACAAACTCAAAACAAAGTGAAATGACCAAGATAGATCCACATTTTGCAGATGAACTGAAAAAATACGGGGCAAAAGATTTCGATGCCTGCTTCAACTGCGGTAATTGCTCGGCAGTTTGCAGCCACAGCGAGAAAACAGTAAGCTTTCCCAGGATGACCTTGCGCCTGGGCATGCTTGGACTCAAAAAGGATATTCTGAGCAGCGTAGAACCCTGGCTTTGCTATTCCTGCGGTGATTGCACCGAGACCTGCCCTCGGCAGGCAGGTCCCGGCCAATATCTTGCAGCCGTAAGGCGGTATGCAATATCGGAATATGAACCCACCGGGCTTACCAGGCTGATATTCAAAAACCCGCCTGCATTTGTTGCAGTTACGATGCTGATTGCTGTCTTTCTTGGGTTCTTCCTGTTCACACTTAAGCCCGAACACGAGGTTGCACGCTGGATATTTAACTGGTTGCCCTATGACGTGATCCACAATTTGGGACTGGTGATCTTTGGTTTTACAGGGTTATCAATGGCTTGGGGAGTTCTATCAATGATAATTCGTCTCAATAGAAACGATGATAAAAATGTGACATCCAAAGTAGGTATTTTCAAAGCAATATGGATGGTACTCAGTGAAGCCGGTACCATGGACCGTTACAAAGACTGTGATGCAGAAGAAGATTCACATTGGAGAGGCAAACCCTGGTATATCCAGCCCTGGTTCGTTCATTGGTCCATCATGTGGGGATTCATCGGACTGTTGGTTGCTACCAGCCTGGATTTCATTTTCAAAGATCCTGCCACAACAATATGGTGGCCAAGCCGCATCCTGGGAACCATTTCCGGATTGTTTATGATATTCGGGACAAGCCAGGCCATTAATTACCGGTGGAAAAAAGTAACACTGATCTATAGCGAAAGCAGTCCGGCTGACTGGACCTTCCTTTGGTTCCTCTGGATTGCAGGAATCACCGGTTTCTGGCTGGAAACATCCGTTGCATTAGGAGCAGACAATATTGCAACCCAGTTGGTTTTTCTTGTTCACACCATCATCTCAATGGAACTTGTATTGCTGTTTGCATTCTCAAAGTTTGCACATGCGTTTTACCGACCAATAGCATTATTTTACCATTATCGGAATCAGGCATAGAAAAATTCAAATCCTAAAACAAACAGGATATGGAAAAAAAAATGACTATGGTCATATTTTGACAGAAGTGGGTATTCGCAGGGACAACAGGTAGGTATCGTCGTTTTTTACACGGCGTTTGTCCAGGATTATTTTTGTTGACGGGTTCATGAAAAATTTGCCTAACGAAGATAGCATTTTCTTTCATAAAATTGCTTCTGATTGCAATAAAATTTATCAACAAAAAAGCCCGAAACTGTTGTTTTACTTAGCAGTACCGGGCTTTTCGGTGCAATTTGAAGAACTTCGCGTTGAGCGGAAAACGGGATTCGAACCCGCGACCCTCAGCTTGGGAAGCTGATGCTCTACCAACTGAGCTACTTCCGCGAAGGGGGTGTGAGTTTGGGTGTGATAGAAGTGTGAGTGTGGTGAGTGAGATCAGAGTGTCGGTGTGTTTGCAAATATAGTAAAAGAGTTTGTTCTCAGAGTCAAGTAGGTGAATTTTCGGAGTTGAGGAAGTTTTCACGCGCTTTCTTGCAATTCTCATCCACCTCGTCGATGGTCAGGTTCACATCGCAGCAGAATGCCTCGCCCCGCTGGTGCTCTCCGCAAAAATTGATCTTCCGGTATGCAATCCTCTGGATGTTCAGAAGGTGCCTGAATGAGATGTTATCCGTTGTATAATTTTTTCCCCCTGAACCGCAGGCAAGGGTCATTGAAGGAGTGAGGCCGTTGTACAAGCCACCCAGAGCCCCCTGCGAAGAGGGCGTATTGACGACGATCCGGCCGGCGTTCAGTGACTGGGCGAAGTACCGGATCTTTGCATCATCGTTGGAGAAGATGCTGACTGTATGACCCAGTCCGCCATGTTCGTTGATCCTGCGGCACATGGCAATCCCTTCCTCAAAGTTCTCCACTTCGTAAAAGGCGAGAATGGGCGCCAGGATCTCAAGCGACAGGGGCCATTTGATTCCGACCTGGTGTTTCTCGAGTTCAGCGATCAACAGAACCGTACCATCCGGCACCTCGAATCCGGCCATTTTTGCAATGACTATGGCCGGCTTACCGATCACCTCGGGGTTCATGGTGTGCTGGACGGTGTTGATCGCAAACCTCCCAAGTTTTTCAACCTGCTCTTCATTCAGAAACCATGCCCCCTGTCGCCTGAACTCAGCCCTCACCTGCCGGGCGTTGAACCGTGAAGCGACGACAGCCTGTTCGCTGGCGCAGATCGTGCCGTTATCAAAAAGTTTTGATAAGAGGATCTGATCGACTGCAAAAGCGACATCCACGCTCTTACCAATATAAACCGGCACATTGCCCGGACCCACGCCAATGGCAGGGTTCCCCGACTGGTATGCTGCCCTGACAAGACTTACCGAACCAGTGGCGAGAA
>JAKAMP010000469.1 GCA_021812865.1 Bacteroidota bacterium
TCGTGATCTCGGCCTTTTTTTTCGTACTGTATCCCATCACCACAACGGTTTGCAGGGAGGTAATATCGGGAACCATCATCACATTGATATTGGTTTGGTTTCCTACAGCGATTTCCTCGGTATTAAAACCGATAAAACTGAATATCAGCACATCGTTCGGTACTGAAGCGGTGATGGTAAAAGTTCCATCAGCTCCACTCACGGTACCTTTCGTAGTTCCTTTCAGGGTAATGTTTACGCCTGGCAACGGGTTGTTATCTTCGGCGCTAGTCACTTTGCCTTTGATAACTACCTGCCCATAAACCGTACCATATGCCAATATACCTATAAGTATAAGGCATACCTTTTGATAGCACAGGTTAAAAAATTTCATAAGTAGGATCGTTAGTAAGTGTTAAATGTTTCGAAATACCTTTTACCTTTCATTTCGTTTCTATCACAAATATAAAAATTAAAATATGGAAGTAAAAGCTTTTGTATTATTTTTTTTCATTTGCATAAAAGTTATGAAAGCTTATTATTATATATTTGTGTTCAGAAAATCTTGCATTAACCCAACTTTTATATGGAAACAAAAAGACTTTGGCTTGTGTACGCCCTGATCACCACCATATTCTGGGGCATATGGGGAGCTTTTATTGAAATACCCGAAAAAGCCGGGTTCCCTGCCACCCTAGGCTATGTGGTATGGTCGTTGACCATGATTCCCTGTGCACTTTTCGCCTTGTACAAGTTGAAATGGAAGGTGGAAAAGGACCTTCGCTCCATATTTCTTGGTTCCATGGTTGGTTTGCTGGGTGCAGGCGGACAGCTAATCCTGTTTCAGGCTCTGCGCATGGGTCCAGCATATATCGTCTTTCCTATTATTTCCCTTTTTCCCATGGTTACCATCTTCTTGTCTCTTATATTCCTGAAAGAAAGGGCAGGCAAAAGGCAATGGGCCGGCATAGTTCTTGCTCTGGCGGCCATTTTCCTGCTTTCCTACCAGCCACCTTCAGCAAACGACGCAAGAGGATTCACCTGGCTTTTCCTTGCCATTGCTGTTTTTATTATGTGGGGCATACAGGCATATGTGATGAAATTTGCCAACAACACTATGAAGGCCGAAAGCATTTTCTTTTATATGGCAGCCTCTGCCATACTGCTTTCTCCTTTTGCTGTTTTCATGACTGATTTCACGCATGCCATCAATTGGTCGTTCAGGGGACCGTGGCTCGCAGCCATCGTACAGTCGCTGAACGCCATCGGCGCTTTGACCCTTGTGTACGCAGTAAGATATGGAAAAGCTATTATTGTAGTGCCTATGACAGGGCTCTCTCCTGTCATTACCGTTATCCTGTCGCTGATTATTTACAGCGTAATCCCCGGGGCAGTGCTTACCTCAGGACTGATGGTTGCCACCATTGCTATTGTTCTGCTATCAGAATGAGTACGAGGCATCCTTGATACCGGAAGCAAATCCTCGCATGACGGCTCTCTCATTCAACATGAGCCTTTTTGCAGCTTAGACTGCAGTTATTATTGTATCCTGATAAAATCTAGCATCCACGAGGCATAACGCTCCTTTCTCACGAATACCTTACCGAAACAACGATAATACACATCATTGATCCGCTCCAGATTTTCCACACCCGAAAGCCACCCTCTTCCCGTTTCATAGGTAAGAATAATGTGTTCACCCAGCAGATAAGCCTTGCCCTCGACCGTGCCAGCCAGCATATCCCATTCGTTCCAGGCATTGTAATCCGGATGAAGTACCGGCATCTCCATCTTTCTTCTGTAGCATGAAGGTGTTTCGGCTTGAAGAATAAAAAAAATATCGGATACCAGCCTATCCGACTCCTGCCTGATATTGATTTCGCCCTCTACCGGATATTGGTGTTCATGCCGGTCGGTTAGCAACCCCTCCGACCGCCAGACCCCTTCCCTGAAAAGGAAGGTATGCTTTACAACTGTCAATGCTACAGGTTTGTGTTCTAAAACAAAGATACGCTACCGGCACCCTATTTTTTTGATCCTCAGCAATTAAATACCAACAATATCTTTTAAAGAACCTGATTTTGCCAACTATATGCCAGATGATCTGCGAAACCGGAATGTATTTCCAAATGAATTTGCTTATTTTGGAAAAGAAAAGCAAAGCAAGGTATGTTTCAGACCTATATCAATCATTTCCTTCAGGGTTTTGCCAACCCGTTTACCATTTGGTTCATGAAAGCTGTGAGTACCATGGGTACGTTGCCTTTCTACCTGCTGATAGTATTTATCGTCACTTTCGGGTGGGATTTAAAAAAAGGCTTTTTCCTTACCCATGTGATGATATGGGTGAATGTTACCAATAATTTTCTGAAGGAGTACCTTGCCCTTCCCCGTCCTGTTGATATTGACGGCACACTAAGCGTGTTCGGAACCGATTATAACCACATTGACCTGGACACTGTAAACCATAGTGCTGACGGTTTTTTCAAGGGTCTTTCGCCCGACATTATCGCACAATGCAGGAATGCAGGATTACCCTCGCCCGGTTTCCCATCGGGGCATACAGCGGGCGCCGCAGGAGTGTGGCCGGTGTTGGCATGGCTGATCAGAAACAAATGGATGTGGATTATTTCTGTGCTTTTCATAATCATGATCATGTTATCGAGAATGTTCCTGGGGGCTCATTTTCCTGCCGATGTAACCGGCGGACTGGTTAACGGGCTGGTAATCGCTGCTGCCGGAATATGGCTCGCATCCCGTGTACCGGCAATTTTGCAGTCCATACCGGAAAATCGCCTTTCCCTTGGATTTTACATCCTAAAATACACATACCTTTTGCTGGCGCCATTGGTACTGTGCTTTATACCCCATATTGGTGTGACCTTTGCAGCTCCATTGTTTGGAATAAATCTGATTATCCTGATCACACCCGTGCACAGAATCAGGCAGAATACCGGGTTGCTGAAACGGGCGCTTCGGGTGCTCATCGCTATTATACTCTTCATAGGAACCACAGTCCTTATGACAATCCTGCCAATATCGGGAGGAGAAGTTATGCAATTCATCAGTATCACGTTACAGTACGTCCT
>JAKAMP010000470.1 GCA_021812865.1 Bacteroidota bacterium
CGATACTACAGTGCTAGCCATACGGCCAATCACAGCCGGCAGGAACGGACTGGACCTGAAAGTCTTCCCGAATCCAATGAAGAACTACACTGAAATACAATACAAAGCTGTTCGCGGACAAAAAGTATTCCTGATGATCAGCGACCTTCAGGGCCGTGAAATGGTCAGGCTGGAAAATCTCAATCCCTCTCCCGGCATACAATCTTTAATGTGGAATGGCGCTACAGAAACGGGCGCCCAGGCCCCTCCGGGCATTTATATCTGCCGCATCCTGTCGGGCAGCAGCGCCGATATGGCAAAGATCATAAAGCTCTGAAACTTCAATATACCACTGACTATCAGTATGTTTTTATATTTTCAGCAGAGCAAAGTCTGTCTTATTATATTTTCTACTTTTGCCCTCCAGATGAATTGAATGAGAACCTTTATCAAACAGGAAGCGTTTGCTGTTGCCCGGATTGACCAGTTCAGGTTTTTCCTGGGTTACCGGTTTTTCATGACGGCTGCCACCCTTATGCAGTCGGTCATCGTGGGCTGGCACCTGTATACGCTCACCAACGATGTGCTTTTGCTGGGACTGATCGGGCTTACCGAAGTGATCCCCCAGATCAGTATTTCCCTGTTTGCCGGTCATTTCGTGGATAAATGGGACCGGAAAAAGATCATTCTTTATACCACAACCCTGCTGCTGCTTGGATCGGCAATCCTGGTAACCTACAGCATTCCTTCCCTGGATGCATACCAGCGCTTCGGAACATTTCCCGTATTCATCACCATCTTTATCACCGGACTCGTTCGTGGCATACTGATGCCCGCACATACGGCCTTTATGGCCCAGCTGGTACCCAGGGACCTGCTTACCAGCGCTGCAACCCTGAGCAGTGCAAACTGGCAGGTAGCCGCGGTTGCAGGGCCAGCCATCGGGGGTCTGGTGTATGCGTTCTCCGGCCCCATGCTCTCTTACCTGGGCGTATTCACTTTTTACCTGGTGGCCATTATTCTGATGATGAGAATCACGAAAATAAGGCCAGTTCAGGTCACGGCAGGCAGCGAAGGAATACTCTCCAGTATCGGTACGGGAATCCGTTATGTTTTCAGGAACAAGGTTCTGCTCGGAGCCTTTACCCTCGATATGTTTGCTGTCTTTTTCGGGGGAGCGGTGGCGGTACTCCCTGTATTCGCCTCTGATATCCTGAAAATTGGCCCCCAGGGACTGGGCATGCTAAGGGCCTGTCCCGCAATCGGAGCCCTGTTCATGTCGACCTTCCTCATGCTCAGACCTCCTTTAAACCACTCCGGTCGTTACCTGTTTGCCTGCGTAGCCGGCTTTGGAATGTGTATGATCGTCTTTGCCCTGTCGCGCAATTTCTACCTGTCGGCCATTGCCCTACTGCTCAGCGGTTCGTTCGATAACGTGAGCGTGGTGATCAGGCAAAGCATCCTGCAGCTGTTCACCCCCGATGAGATGAAAGGCAGGGTTGCCGCAGTGAACAGCATCTTTGTCGGTTCGTCCAACGAACTGGGCGCCTTCGAATCGGGCGTAGCTGCCAAACTCATGGGACTCGTCCCTTCAGTGGTATTCGGCGGAACCATGACCCTGATCGTGGTCGCAGCCATAGCCTCCAGTACGCCACTGCTGAGAAAACTCTCCTTAAAAGATATTTAGAATCCTCAGCAGATGACAAAACAATGAACTATTTTTGCCAACAAAATACGGGTGTATGTGGGCCAAGAAATCTGGTTTCCCTGGCATTCTTTTTCTGATCATTTTCCTGTTTATGGGGAATCTTCCCTTCAACGCTTATGCTCAGAAACCCCAGGGAAGGAAAAAGAATGTCGTTCATCATCCGGTGGATACACTGAAAATTGAAGCCCCTAAACATTTTCCCAGGCACGACCGGCCCACCAAGGTGAAACTTCCCGATTCCACCATGGTCCATGCCATTAAGACCCTCCACCTGCTGCAGTTCAAGAGTCCCCACGATACGGCACGCTACTTTGTAATCCTGTTCCCGGGCGACGGGGGCTGGCGCGATGTAATGAACACCGTGACCAAGTCACTTAACGATCAGGGTATTAGCGTTGTTGGATTCAATACTGTGCCCTACTTCAGAAAGAAAAGAAATCCGCGTGAAGTGGCCCTCGATATCCAGCTTGTAATGGATTATTACTCCAGACTCTGGAACAAAAAAAGTGTTGTGATTGGTGGCTATTCCTTCAGCGCCGAGGTGATCCCTTTTGCCTATAATGCCATGGATCAGGCCTACCGGAATAAAACGCTGCACCTCATCCTTCTCGCCCCCTCCCTCCTCGCCGACTTTAAAATCGGAACCCTGTTTATTTATCCCACTGCAAAAAGTACTCCCTTGCTACCCGAACTGAAAAAGATCGATCCCGGGAAAATGCTCATCATCTGCGATGGAATAAAAGAAAGCCTGTGCCCCTCGCTCTCGGGCTACTCCGATCTCGATATCGTGCATTTTGCCTGCAACCACTGGTTCGTGGGTTACCGAAAAGAAGTGGCCCTAGTGATTTCCGAACGGCTCGAGACGCTGAAAAACTCCAAATAACCTGCAACCTACTTTTTATACTTGCTCTTTCCCCCGAAAAAGCAACAGAAATTCAAACAGACTTCATATACAGCATGTTGAAGGTTTATCCTTCAAATGCATTGGTCTGCTCAATTCCAGGTACAAGAACGGGTGATCTATCTCTGGCTGTATGGAATATCCACGGCCAGGTCCACCAGGTTGGAGGTATATTTCAGGCCGGCTTTCCTGATATTTTCGGGACTGACACCATACTGCAGCCTGTCGTTCACCACGGCGAAACATATCCCCGCTCCATTCCATATAGCCCCGCGTTTATCGGTAATCACAAGGGTATTCTCATCGTTCAGCCTGCCAGCCATTCCGGCTAATTCTTTAAAACTGGTACTGCCCATATACAATACCTGGCAGTGCGCAGCCTCTCCTGGATTTTCGACTTTTCTGACTACTATCCTGCGGCCCGAAATAGATTTCCCGGTTGCATAACCCGCCAGCTCACTATACAGGTCATCCG
>JAKAMP010000471.1 GCA_021812865.1 Bacteroidota bacterium
GCCTGGGCTGCATTAATAATCCATATGCCCGGGAATATGGCACTACCGTGTATATGTGCCGAAATCCCAGAACGGATTTTAACCGGCACTGGATGGAAGTGGTGAAAAGAGTGAAGGCCGAACGGTTTTCGACTGGCAGGTGAATTATTCATACCTCAGGGTGTCGCTGGGGTTGAGGTGGGCAGTCTTCATAGCCCTGTACCCCACAACCATGAGCGCCAGCAACAAGGCAATCAACCCTGAGAGCACAAAGTACGATAGGTTGGCGCCAATATGCCTGGAATAGCCCGATAGCCAGTGCCTTGCATAAAGGTAGGTGGCCGGCCAGGCAACCAGATTTGCCAGCAGCACCAACATCAGGTACTCCCGGAACAGAAGTTTCACAATATTTCCTGTAGATGCCCCCATTACGCGTCGTATACCTATTTCCTTGGTCCGTTGGGACGAAAGAAACGAAGACAATCCCACCAGTCCCATTCCGGCAATGATAATAGCCAGGATGGTAAGCAGAAGAGTGAACCGTCCGAAACGTACATCATCGCGATAGAGATCATTCAGCTGGCTGTCGAGGAACTGGTATTCAAAAGGCCGGTCGGGAACATATTTTGACCATACCTTACTGATATAACCAACCACCTCCTTGTAATTACGGGTATTCACGCGCACCGAGATCACATTGGAAAATAGCCTGGGTACCCTGAACATATCCAGGATGAATTTTTCAACTGGTTTGTGCAGGGAGAGGGCATTGAAATCTTTGAATACGCCGATAACCCTTTCGTCCCCGTCCTGTGATTTGATACGTTTGCCCAGGGCGCTTTCATTGGTCCATCCCAGGTCTTTGGCCATGGTTTCGTTGATCATTACGGCCTGCAGGGTGTCGGATGGGAAATCGCGTGAAAAGGCTCTTCCTGCAACTACCTTTATATCGTATGTTTCAATGAAATCCCAGGCGATCATAAAGGTGGGGATATAATTGCTCTGCCCTGGGGTAAGGCCCTCAATCTGGTATGCCCTGGTGTTGTGGTTAACACCCAGCACATCCTCCGAGCCGGTTACATACAGAATATCCTTGTTTTTCAGGAGTTCTTCTCTGAAAGCGTCATAATTTCTGATGAGTGGGCTAACCGACTGGATAGTGATGATCTGGTCTTTTTTAAAGCCGAGCTCCGTATTTCTGAGGAATTTCAGCTGGGCAAAGACGATGAAGGTGGCGATGATCAGTGCAATGGAAATGGCAAACTGAAAAATAACCAGGATTCTTCTGGCTAAGCCTGTTTTTACCCCATTTTTCAGGTTGCTTTTGAGTATTACCAAGGGTTTGAACGAAGCCAGGAAAAGGGCGGGATAAATGCCCGCAAGCAGGCCTACTGCCGCGGAAAGAAGCAGAAAGACCAGCAAATGGTCCGGTTCAAAAACGAAAAATGATGAAATGTTCTTTCCTGTAAAACCGTCGAATGCAGGCAGCAGGATGTCGACGATTACCAGGGCAATGATCATGGCAAACAGGGTTTGCACTATGGCTTCACCCAGGAATTGCCAGGTGATCTGCGGTCGTGTGCCTCCATACAGTTTTTTAATGCTGATCTCTTTTGCTCTTCCGGCGGAACTGGCCGTAGAAAGGTTCATAAAGTTGATGCAGGCCAGGATAAGCACAATCACGGCAATAATGGAAAGAATGTACACGTAGATGATGTTGCTGTTGGCATGCATCTCATATACATGATGCGATTTCAGGTGGATATCAGTAAGCTTTTGCAGGTATAGCTTCACATCCTGGTTCTTCAGATCGAAATAATGATTTTTATAAAAAGCGGGGAATTTTTCTTCCAGCACTTCCGGTCTGATCCCTTGCTGAAGCAGAACATAGGTCCAGCAAGGATTCCATATCCAGGTAGTTGGAAGTTGCCCACCGAAGAAGGGTTTGATGGTGGACATAGACCCGAGCATGTCTATTTTGAAGTGCGATTGGGTGGGAATATCCTTTATCACACCGGTGATCTCGAAATTCAAAAAGTTTTCCAGCCGGAGTGTTTTACCCAAGGGGGATTCATCCCCGAAGTACTTTTTTGCAGTAGATTCGGTGATGACCATCGTATTGGGCCTGTCGAGCGCAGTTTTCGGATCTCCCAGGAGAAAGGGGAAGGAAAATACGTCGAATACCGTGGAATCGACTACAAAAAAATTCTTCTCGTTGAAACTGACTTTTTCCCTGTTGTTTTTTATGTATTCGGTAAATACCTGGGAGCGTTGAAAATTGAAAAAACGCACCACTTTTTCGATGATGTCGGGATATTCACGCTGCATCTCCGGTCCGCCTGGAAATTCAAGCGTTGCAGCATCCTCATTCACCTCGTTGGTGTTGTACAAACGGTTCACACGATAGGTGCGGTCGGCTTTCTCATTGAAACGGTCATATTTCAGCTCGTCTTCAATATACAGACCGATAAATATGGTACTTGCCAGACCGATCGCCAGGCCCCCAATGTTGATAACGGAATAACGCCAGTTTTTTGCAATGTTCCGAAGGGCAATAATGATGTTGTGCTTAATCATAAGAGTAAGTTGAATGATTGACGCAACTAGCCCATGGTCATTCTCTCAGGGTCATATATGGTGCCATGATTATCAAAGAGTTATAACTCAGCATAGTGGCAATCATTGTGACTCCTCCGGGTGGCCGGAATCGGACAGTCGCGTTCGGAAACGAACGAAAACGTGAATATCTGTACAATCCGGTGGAAGGGAATTTTCAGGATCCCTCCGAATAAGATCAAAGATTATATTTTAAAATAAATCTTAACATGCAATTAAAATGTGCTTAATGACTGCTTTACATGCTGAAACTAATTTGCAGGCATAATATTCATGAAGTATTTTATATGAGAAGAATTGCAATCATCTTGACAATCATCGTTTGGTTCGTTCACCCGGCCGGTATAATGGCGCAGGGGGGCTTTACCAGGGAAAAGGCTGTTTTTATCTATAACTTTTCGCGTGAAGTGGGCTGGCCGGAAAATAATCAGGGCAACGATTTTGTTGTGGCTGTGTTGGGAGCGGA
>JAKAMP010000472.1 GCA_021812865.1 Bacteroidota bacterium
TTCAATACTGAACAGTTGTGTTAAAATTCTTTAAAAGTAAAAAAATGCTAAAATGCTGGTATTTAATAGTGTAATCCTTTTGGCATAATAAATGCGAAATTTTGGCATAATAAAAATCATTTAATAGATTTCTTTTATGAGTGGAATGGACAGGCCTATAGAGGATAAGAACAAGAAGTTAAAAAAGATATTGCGTATTGGAATTCCTTCGCTCTTTGTCATCCTCTTAATTTTATTTCTCATATTCAATGATAAAAGCTCCAGGCTCAATGTGGATGAGGAAAAGCTGACCATAGAGGATGTAAAACATGATGTTTTCCAGGATTACATCGCCGTGATCGGCACGGTTGAACCCATTAAGACGATCTACCTCGATGCAGTGGAATCAGGCAGGGTGGAGGAGATCATCCGGGAGGAAGGGAGCATGCTAAAAAAGGGTGAAGTGATCCTTACCATGAGCAACAATAATCTTCTGCTCGAAATATCGAACAATGAGGCCTCCGTTGCACGCGCCGTAAGCGAACTGAGAAGCACAAAAACACAATTATACCAGGCTCTGCTGAATTCCAAGAGCAACATTATCGACCTGCAGAAGATGGTGAAGCAGGACGAGCGTACCTACAATTATAATAAAGAACTCTATGCATCCAAGCATATTTCACGGGAGGATTTTGAACGGTCCAAGGAGGAATTTGAGGCAGCGGCTGAAAAGCTCGAGCTTTATAAGGAGAGTTACCAGCAGGATTCCATTTCCAGATCCATCCAGGTGAATTCTCTTGAAGCTTCTGTTTCGCGTATGGAAAAGCAGATGGTGCTGGTCCGCAGCAGGCTCGATAACCTGAACATCAAGGCGCCTGTAAACGGAGAGCTCGCCACACTTAATGTTGAAGTAGGTGAAGTGGTTAACTATGGCACCCGCATTGGAACAGTGAATATACTTGACAGTTACAAGCTGCGGGTCGACATTGACGAGCACTATATTGCCAGGGTAGCCAAAAAACTCATTGGGGAATGCGATTTTAGCGGGCGGGATTATAAAGGGATCATTAAGAAGATCTATCCTGAAGTGAAGAATGGCAGGTTTGCCGTGGATATGGAATTCACCGATACCGTGCCAAAAGAGATCAGAATAGGTCAGACATCCCGCATTAAGCTGGAACTTGGCGAATCACAGCAGGCCATACTTATTCCAAGGGGAGGTTTTTACCAGAGCACAGGCGGACAGTGGGTGTATGTGCTGAATGATAAGGGGAACGAAGCGTATAAAAGAAATATCAGGATAGGCAGGCAGAATCCGAGGTATTATGAGGTACTCGATGGCCTCAAACCTGGAGAAAAAGTCATCGTGTCGAGCTACGACACCTTTGGCGATGCTGATAAACTCATCCTCAAAAAGTAAACTTTCACTAACACCAAATCTTACCAGTATGATCAAGACACAAGAACTTTCAAAGGTATTCAGAACCGACGAGGTCGAGACCACAGCATTGAATAAGGTGAATCTTGAGATTGCCGATGGTGAATTCGTTGCCATCATGGGGCCATCGGGTTGCGGAAAATCAACACTGCTGAATATAATCGGACTGCTCGATAATCCCTCGGCTGGAAAATTATGGATCAATGGCGCCGAGGTCGCAGGATTCTCGGAAAGAAACAGGACGAATCTGAGAAAGGGGAATATCGGTTTCGTTTTCCAGAGCTTTAACCTGATTGACGAACTTACCGTTTATGAGAATGTTGAACTGCCCCTGCTCTATCTGAAGGTATCGGCGGCTGAGAGGCGCAAAAAGGTGGAAGAGGTACTTGAGCGAATGAAGATCACGCATCGCAAAAAGCATTTTCCCCAGCAGCTCTCCGGCGGTCAGCAGCAGCGTGTGGCCATAGCCCGCGCCGTGGTTACCAAACCCAAGCTAATTCTGGCCGACGAGCCAACCGGAAACCTCGATTCGGCAAACGGCGAAGAAGTAATGAACCTCCTTTCTGAACTCAATAACGATGGCACCACCATTGTGATGGTTACTCACTCTCCTACAGATGCTGAAAGGGCTCACCGTATCGTTCACCTGTTCGACGGACAGATCGTAACGGAAAATATACGACAGATACTCTAATCAACATAAAATGGCTGAATCATGAAAGAGTTATGCGTACCGGTACCCCATTTTCACGATAGCCAGATCGCCGAGATCGATCTGAAAGTGAATGGTGACAGGATCATCTATAATTTCAGAGTGGAATCGTTTCCCTGGGATGCAGTGGATGAGCTTGCCGGGATAGATGCCGACCCTGTAACCCGCTCCCTTGCCCGCATTACAAGGCTCAGGGAGGCAATAAATCAATACGATAAGGCCTGGGAACTGATCCAGATTTTTACTCCCGACGAAAATGCAAAACATATCCAGGTGCTTTACCGGCGAAGGAAATAATCATCCATTCCAGAAGAAGTACCAGGAGTCCCCGGAAAACTTTCACCAGGTAGTGGGATATCCCCCTATCCGCTGCAAAATAGAGAGAATTTCACCATACAGTAATTCAATATACACATGATAAAAAGGATTTTGATACTCGGAGGGATCGCATGCATCCTGATGGCCAATATGAATGCCCAGGACAGCACAACCGTGATAAAAAAATGGACACTGCTCGAATGCATCAATTATGCTCTCGATAACAATGTGTCCATTAAGCGGCAGGCCCTGGCTGCATCCATCTCAAAAAATAACTTTACCCAATCAAAAGCCAATGTTTTGCCGAGCCTGGGTGCAGGGTTTAACCACAACATCACCTTTGGCCGGTCCATTGACTATGCTACCAACCAGTTTACCGATCAGAACAACTATTCAGGTTCCCTGGGCGCCCAGGCCGACCTGGTGGTATTTAACGGGTTCAGAAATGTGAATTCCATTCTGCAGCAGAAATATCAACTGGCTGCAGACGAACTCCTGGTTCAGAAGACCAAAGATCAGATCGTTTTGAACATTGCCACCGCATATCTCCAGATATTGTTCAGTCAGGAATTGCTTCAGGTTGCCGAATCGCAGTACGACGTTTCAAGGCAGCA
>JAKAMP010000014.1 GCA_021812865.1 Bacteroidota bacterium
ATCTCATATACCAGCTGTGTGCCAATGGTTGCGCCGATATACTTGTTCACCTTCATGGAAATGAGCATTTCCCAGTTAATGGCAATGTTCTGCGGGTTCTTTAGATAATTCGAGTAAGCTTCGAATTTCGAGGCCAGGTTTACATTAGTTATGATGTCTTTATGAAAATCAATCTTCAGGTATCCGCCAAATTCCTGGCGTGTACGCTTGCCATTCTTTGTTTTGACTGCTCCTGAATAGACGGCAGGATCAACGCCAAAAGCCCCTGCATCGGCAAGTACCTGGTCGTTCACAATGGTGAGTCGGCCCGAAAGGGGTGAAATAAAAATGCTGAGGAACTTTTTCGGCCGGTAATCCATACCAAGGGCTACCACGAGGTAGGCCGGTGCGAGGAAGTCTGATATTTTTACCGAGTCGTTGGGGTAATTGTATCCCGGGGCAAACTGGGTTTTAAAGTCCAGTACCCCTGCATAATACCAGTTCTTTGTGGCCTGTTTGCCTATTTTTGTCGAGAGATCAAATTTATCGTCCGACTTTCGGCTTTGGCTTCCCTGCTTTAAAAGACCGTATCCAAGATCAATGTTATTGTTCCAGATAAATGTTTCGTGTGCATAATTTGCAAAAACATTCATGAGGGCATTCACGGAAACTGAATTTTCTCCCCCCGCAGCCCAATTGCTGAGAGAAGTCTGGCCGAAGTTCATCATAACCATTCCCCCTTTTTTCCATCCATTGACGGTGTCGGCGCTGACCGATCTCACCTCTTTTTCCTTGTCGGTTACCTGGGCGGCAAGAGAAAACGATATTACCAGCAGAACGATAATTCCGAAGATCTTTTTCATAGCATTAGATTTAAGTTTTAGAATATCAACTGTTCTTGCCTACCAGACTCTGCTTTTTCCATATCTGTAAAGGCAACATCAGGAATCGTAAGCAATATAAATTTAAGCATTTCCGGTGATTTATTCTATATGATTTTATCCCAGCAAGGTTTTTGCTGAATGTGTTGGGATAGTATCTGTTATTTTCAGAAAGGCAGAATAGCATGCGTTAATGCAAAAAAAACACCGGTGAGTTCCCGGTGTTTTCTATGTAATTGTTATAAATCTGTTTTTTATTTCAATGCGGCGATTGCTTTCCGGTAGTCGGGCTCCTGTGTGATTTCCGGTACCTGCTCGGTATAGAGAATCTTCCCTTTTTCGTCGATAACAACCACTGCTCTTGACATCAGGCCGGCCATGGGACCGTCGGTGATCATAACGCCATAATCTTTTCCGAAGGCATCATTCCGGAGGATGGAAGCGCTCACCACCTTGTCTATTCCTTCGGCTGTACAGAAACGTTTGTGTGCAAAAGGCAGATCCTTTGAAACGCCAAGGATCACAGTATGGGTAAGGCCAGCTGCTTCCTGGTTGAATTTTCTCACTGAGGTGGCGCAAACGCTGGTATCCAGACTGGGGAAAATGTTTAAAATTACCCGTTGACCGGCAAAGTCCTTCAGGCTGATGTCGGTAAGGTCGGAGCGGGTAAGGTTGAAATCGGGAGCCTGGCTGCCGGTTTTGGGCAGTTCGCTGTGGGTGTGGATGGAATTTCCTTTTAATGTAATGGTTGCCATAAAATTTGTTTTAGAAGGTAAACAACCAATCACGGCTAAGGTTCAATAAAGGCCTTGAATATGAGGAAAAGTAACTGCGATCAGCAGTTTGGGCTCATGATAGGTTTCTTCTCAGATGCCAATCAGCATGAATGCCCCCCAGTAAAAGGGCTCAGGATAGGTGGCCTTGATTTCCTGCTGGGCTTTCAGAAAGGCTTTGTGCTTATCTTTCATCAGTAGCCAGTTTTTATAGAACGATGCCATCAGTTTCTGGGTCACGGCATCACTCACTTCCCAGAGGCTGATCATCAGCGCTGAGGATCCGGCTATACGGAAGGCTCGTTGCAGTCCGTATACCCCTTCTCCGTTTTTGGTTTCCCCGAGTCCTGTTTCGCATGCGCTCAGTACCACAAGCTCGGTTCCTTCCAGATCGAGGTTCAGGGCTTCGTAGGCGTTCAAAATGCCATCGTCTTTTTCTTTTGAATCATGTTTACCGATTTGCTGAATGGTATTATCGGCGCCCGCAAAGAGCAAACCCGAGCGGAGAAGCGGATTCTCGGCAGCTTTTTCAGGCTCAATGCCAAATACCTTGTCACCATTCGGATCAGGAAGGTCGGCCAGGAAGAACCCATGCGTGGCGATATGCAAAACAGCAGGATGTTGTACGGCTTTCAATTTTTCCTCCAGCGCCTGGTCATAACGAAAAACCTGCTGTCCCCACCCGTTATTCTTCAGAACGGCTGATATCTTCATCACTTCCAGGTCGGTTCCCGGCAGTTCTTCAATGGGATTCTGTTTAGCCTCGTTCAGATCAAAATCCTTTGCATAATGAGGATTCCCAAACAGAACGGCCTTCTTATTGCCAAAAGGACTGGTTTTTTGAAGGGCCGATTTCTTCAGGTCGGGAATTTCGTTTGTATTGGTTATATAATAAATGTCTTTTTCGTCGAGCAGGTACGTTCCGTTTTTCTTTTGAAGCGTATTGAGACTCATCTGGTTGTACACCCCATCGAGCGAGGCATAAAGCAACTTCACATCGCTGGTATTCTTTCCGATGTCGCCCCAGAAAACATCATAAAACGGAGCTTGTTTGGCTGCATTCTGCATGGCTTCGCGGTAAAGGTGAATCTGAACGTTTTCCAGTTCATTCCCGTTTTTGAAAAGAACAAGGAGGGGAGAATGGATGTTCTTCTTCAGAACCAGCGTGGCATAATAAACTGCCGTGTCGGGCGTGGGTCCGCGGTAATTTCTGAAACGCATGATCTCCACGCAACCCTCTCCGGGGGCAAGAGCGGAAGCGATATCCTGCCATCTGACCGGCTTTGCGTCTATGCCTTTTGAAAAAGCATCGGACTGCCGAGATAGGTCTTTTTCCAGGTTGTTGGCTATAAATTCCAGTGAATCAAGATTTACTTTGTCATCCTTGAGTTCATCTTTGCTCAGGGTGTATAAACGGGCAAGATATTCCTTCAAATCCGTCCATTGCTTGTATTTGTTTATCAGCTGGGTGTTTCCGCTTCCGAGAATCTGCTGTTTCACCTTACTGGTGGAACTGAACAGGATGGCTTTGGTAGCAATGTGGAAATTGTACATGTCTCCGGTAATTCCCGGTACCTTGTTTACCGCATCGACAGCAAAGGCATTGAAATGGAAGAAGTTCGGACCTATTTTGTCCCAGTACCGCGTTTTGTCGTATTCGCTCATGGCGGGGAAGTACTTCTGGATTTCGTAAAGGTATTCATTGAGCACATCGCGGTATTCGCTAGCGGCTGATGCGTAATCTTCCGTTTGCCAATAGAGAATGGCTATGGCGTTCATGGTGGCCACATAGGATGGGTGGTGTATACCCAGGTTATCCTTCTGTGCCTGCAACGCCTGGGTGAGAAGGGGCTTGGCCTTGTCGGTCTGGCCCATTTCCTGGTAAAGCCGGGCAAGATCATAGCGGGTTTCTGCCGTTGCGGGAGCGTTATCACCGAACTTCTGTTTGAAAATGTCGATTGCCTCGCTGAGGTTCGATTCAGCCTTCGGATAATCTTTTCTTAACTGGTACAGATCGGCAATGTGCTGCAGAAGTACAGCATAGTCCGGACTCTTGGTGCCCAGTCGTTTTTTTTTGATCTCGATGGCTTCAAGGTATATTTTTTCCGCATCGGCATATTTCTCCTGTAACTGGTAAAGCAGGGCAAGGTTGATCTTCATTCTTACATAGTTCGCATCTTTTTCTTTCATATCCTTGCTGGCCAGCGAAAGGGCCTTCATCAGCAATTGCTCTGCATCTTTGTATTTGCCGGTAGTCTGGTACAGGATAGCAAGATTGTTCATCACGATGGCATAGGTGTTGCCGCTGCCCTCTGCTTTCTGGATCATATCCATCGATTTCTGCAGGTAATCTTCCGATTCTGTGTATTTTCCTTCATCCTTGTACAGCACACCGATGTTGTTGAAGGATGTACCCATTCCTGAAAGGTCATTTGGATTGGATTTACGCATTTCCAGGGCTGCCAGTCCATATTGTTCGGCCAGATTATACTGTCCCATGCTGTGGTATACCAGTCCCATATCGCTGACCACCTGTGAGTATTCAGGGGTGTTTTGCATGCCTATTTCTTCGTAAGTGGAGATGGCATGCTTGAAATTATCCAGCGCCATATTGAATTTACCGAATGCATAGGCATACTCACCCAAGTCGGTATAATTCTGAGCCTCATCCTTTTTGGTATAACTTTTTTCATCGAGAAGGTATGAGCCCAGCTCAGCCGAATATTTCATGAATTGGGGCAGAAATTCCTTCTTCTCATACATGCCTGAGTTATCGGAAAAGGATACGGCCATATTGAGATCGGCCACGCTGAATTTTTCCTTGATCTTTTTCAACTGATCCAGCGTGATGCTTTTCATCTTTTTGGTGATTGCCGAGGTCAGCTTCTTGTCGCTCAATATCTTGTTGGCCACCTTGTCCAGTAATTGTGCATTTACTGTATCCGGATGGGCGCAGCCATAGATGATTGCGGCAGCAAGGCATAAAGGGCGGATGAATGAATTTTGCATGGCACATTCCTTTTTTAATCCAGCCGTGAAAAGTATTTGTATCGTGCCAGGTTTTCACCTTTCTTTCTGTACTCCTGGGATTCTTTAATTTTTCCCTGAATCCGGTAAATGTGGCTCAGGCCATAATAGGCGTATACCTTGTATGCATCGACGGTTGATCCATAGGATGAGGCAACTTTTAATCCTGTCAGGTAATTTTTTTCGGCCGTGGCATAGTCCCGATTGACTTTTTCCTCATAAATTCCTTTCAATATAAAAGCTTTCATCAAAACGTACATATCCTTTTTCCCCTTGGTGAAAAGCAAATACAGGTATGGTTTGGCTTGTTCGTACTGCCTGTTTATAATCAGGGTTTCAGCGCATCCTGCCACAAAGAGAAGGTTATTGGGGTATCGATGGTTTAGTCGTTGCATACATTGAAACGCTTGTGAAGGGTCATTCTCGTAATTCAGGTAAATAATTTTGAGGAAGACCAGCGCTTCATTCCTGAGAAACACACAGCTGTCGGCCGCATAATGAAGCTGCCTGAGCCCTTCGGCCTTATTCCCTGTTCTCAGCAACGATGTAATGGGCTTATACACTGGGTGAGCCTCAGGATACGCCTCGCGGTAATAATTGTATAAGCCGGTGGTGAAATAGAATTCATGGAACTGGTCTTTCAGCGTAAATCCCTTCATTACTGTGCGGTAAATGGGCATGATCTCGGGAATGGCCTTCATGGAATTGCCGTTGTCCACGTAATACATATTGAGAAGAGCCCTGGCGATCATGTCCATAGCGAGAATCTCCACATCGTTCTTGTTTTTGTCGAGTATTTTTGATGAGAGGGATACAGCCTCGTTCAGATTATCGACAAAAGGCTTCGCTCCAGGACTTTCGGGCGTAAGCGGGGCATACTGATAATAATATAACAGTCCGAACAATAAAGGTCCCGCCGGACTGCCTTTGGTGCGCTGTTCTACGTCACTGAAAATTTTCTCCGCTTCCGGGAACTCCGCATTGTATGTCTTATCGATCCCGGTTTTGATCTCGCTGAGTATCGCTTTATTGTTAAATATCCCGGGTTGAGCCCACATCCCGGCAGATATTGCAAAAAAGGCCAACCCAGCAAATATCCTTCTGTTATAATGATGGTGTATCATTCCTTAGTGAATTCACCTCAAATATAACCAAGTTTGCAGAATGTTTTGAGAAGGAACGTAAATTGAGTGTTTCCGGTATGCAGTTTCAGACCTCACCAGGTATTATTCAACGAGAGCATCCACCGCGGCGGAGACCGTCAGACCATCCTTCAACGGCAATATTGTCTTTTCTTAGCCTTTCTTTACACAGGCAAAATGATTATTTTTGTCAGTCTCAGAAAGGACGAAAAGATGCTGCAGATCGACGACAAAATCATCAGTTTTGACATATTGGAGAATCATTTTGTATGCGACCTCAATAAATGCAAGGGTAACTGCTGTGTGCAGGGCGCCTCGGGCGCACCCCTGGCCGAAGGCGAAGCCGAAACTCTGAACAATCTTTACCCGGATATCAAACCCTTTCTTCGTCCGGAAGGGGCTGCCGCCATTGAACAGCAGGGCATACCGGTAATCGATGTGGACGGGGACGAAGTAACTCCGCTGATCGATGGAAAGGAATGCGCCTATGTGGTTTTTGACAGGGGGATAGCTTTTTGCGGTATAGAAAAAGCCTACCTGGAGGGCAGAGTATCCTTCAGGAAACCTATATCCTGTCAGCTATATCCCATCCGGGTGAAACAGTTCTCAGGTTTTACTGCCCTGAATGACGACCGCTGGACTTTATGCGAGCCGGCGCGGGCGTTGGGTAAAGAAAAGAAAGTCCGGATATATGAGTTCGTCAAGGAAGCCATCATCAGGGCATATGGAAAACCTTTCTTTGAAGATATGAATGAAGCGGCTGAAAAACTGAAAGAGAAACGGCTCATCGAACGGAATCAATCACTGGATGAGGAATATGGTCATATTTTCTGACCGCTTCTCCATGAAATAATAAGCCTCTGTTTTTATTACCTGTTGCTTAATTATGGCATTAATCTGACCTGAGAATGATTTTTTTCGGGGTTCGGGTTTGAATATTGCGATATATTTTCCGAAATAAATTAAAAAATGAGAGGTATATAATGATAATCACCTGTTTTTTAGAAGGCTATTTCTTTTGCTTGACCTCATTTTAGGAGGTGTTCAGGGCAAAATGTATAATATTTGAAATATTTATGTTAAAAATTAGGGGTTGAAATGAAAAATATTATATTTTTGTTGTCATAAATATGAATTTTTAACCCCTAAAGGATAAATTATGGCAAAATTAAGATTCCTCGCTCTGGAAGAAATTCTCCGCAGGCAGCCGGCGAAAATTGATTTTCCCGATGTCAAGACTTCCGAATACTATGGTGTGAATGTGTTTGACCGCATGAAGATGCAGAAATACCTTTCGAAAGAAGCATTTGAAGCGGTAGTGAAAGCCATTGAAAAAGGTACGCGCATTGACCGGAAAATGGCCGACCAGGTGGCTGCAGGCATGAAGGCCTGGGCTATGGAACAGGGTTGCACCCATTACACACACTGGTTTCACCCCCTTACCGACGGTACCGCTGAAAAGCATGATGCCTTTGTTGAACTCGACGGCAATGGCGGAGTGGTGGAAAATTTCGCAGGCAAGCATCTTGCACAGGCCGAACCCGATGCATCGAGCTTCCCTTCAGGCGGCATTAGGAATACTTTTGAAGCCCGCGGATATACCGCATGGGATCCATCCTCTCCCGCTTTTATTATCGACAAGACCCTTTGTATTCCTACGATTTTTGTTTCCTATACCGGGGAAGCCCTCGATTACAAGGTACCCCTTCTTAAATCGCTTGCCGTTGTGGACAAGGCGGCCACCGAGGTTTGTCATTATTTCGACCGTAGCGTGAACAGCGTACAGTCGCATCTCGGATGGGAACAGGAATATTTCCTGGTTGACGAAGCCCTGTTTCTTGCCCGTCCCGACCTTGTTCTTACCGAAAGAACCCTTCTCGGGCACGCTTCTGCAAAGAATCAGCAGCTGGAAGACCAGTATTTCGGAACCATTCCCGAAAGAGTGGCTGCCTTCATGCACGACGTGGAAGTGGAAGCCTACAGACTCGGCATCCCGGTAAAAACCCGTCATAACGAGGTGGCTCCTAACCAGTACGAGCTTGCCCCCATTCACGAGGAAACCAATCTCGCCACCGACCACAATATCCTTATAATGGATCTGATGCGGAAGATTGCCCGCCATCATCACTTCCGCGTGCTTTTTCACGAAAAACCTTTCAAGGGAATCAATGGCAGTGGTAAACACAACAACTGGTCGCTCTTTACCGATACGGGTATCAACCTGTATTCACCAGGAAAAACGCCTAAAACAAACCTCATGTTCCTCACCTTCATTGTGAATACACTGAAGGCAGTACATGACCATGCCGATATTCTTTTCTCCAGCATCGCTTCCACAGGAAATGCACACCGCTTGGGCGCCAATGAAGCTCCCCCGGCTATCATTTCGGTTTTCCTCGGCAAGGAAGTGTCCAAAATGCTCGATGAGATTGAAAAGTCCGTTTCCGAGCGCAAGATGACCCCCGATGAAAAAACTGAACTCAAGCTCAATATCGGCAAGATACCCCAGATTCTGCTCGACAATACCGACAGGAACCGCACTTCGCCCTTTGCCTTCACTGGTAACCGTTTTGAGTTCCGTGCTGTAGGAAGCTCGGCCAACTGTGCCTCGGGTATGATCGCACTGAATACTGCAGTGGCCGATCAACTGGTTAAATTCAGGAAAGATGTGGAAGCGATCAAAGCAAAGGGTGTGAAGAAGGATGAAGCCATCTTCCAGGTGCTGAAACGATATATCATTGAATCGAAACCCATTCGTTTCGAAGGCAATAACTACAGTGAGGAATGGAGGAAGGAAGCTGAAAAGCGTAAGCTGCCCATCGCCACCAGGGTCTACGAGGCATTTGAAGCCTATCTTACCCCCAAGGCCAAGAAGCTTTTTGTGAACAATGGCATCTTCAACGAAGTGGAATTGGAAGCCAGGACCGAAGTCCGTCTCGAAAAGTACATCAAGCAGGTGCAAATCGAGGCGCGTGTACTTGGCGACCTGGTAAACAACCACGTCATCCCCGTTTCCATCGATTATATGACCTCTCTGATCAGCAATGTAAAGGGTCTGAAGGAAATATACTCTGAAAAGGAATTCAAGGAACTGGCTAGCGCGAGAATGGAAGTGATCAAGGAGATATCCGGCTATATTACCACTGTGAAAGCCAAAACCGTTGCCATGATCAACGAGAGGAAGGTGGCTAACAAGATCGACGATACCCTGGAAAGGGCCAAGTCATACGAAGAAAAAGTATTTCCTTATCTTGACGAAATCCGTTATCTGGTTGACAAACTGGAACTGATTGTGGACGACGATATCTGGCCTCTGCCTAAATATAGGGAACTTCTTTTCACCAGATAAATACCATCCCTTCGAATCAGCTGCGCAGCCCCGGGTTTATGCCTGGGGCTGTTTTGTATGGGACAATTTCGACCAACTTTTGCCGTTTAAGGTGGAAGCGAAGCTAAAATCTTTTAACTTTACCCACAGCTAATTCAAAGCGTGATGAAGAAAGTACTTTTTCTTGTGATCTGCACCTTGCTCCTTGGAATCCCAATCCATACACAAGCACAGAAAGGAAAAGCCTGGCGTGCATACGCTGCTTACGATGCCGGCTCTTATGCCGATGCCACCGACCTTTTCAAGGAAGCCTATGATGTGGTGACTGATAAAGCCGAAAAAACAGATATCCTGTTCAAAATAGCCGAGTGCTATCGCAAGATGAGCTCCCCCCTCAAAGCGGCCATGTGGTACAAAAAAGCCATTGACAAGGAATACAAAGACCCAATCGTTTACTATCGCTATGGCCAGATGCTGATGATGACCGAAAAATACGATGATGCCAAAAACCAGTTCATCAAATACAAAAGCCTGGCTCCCAAAGACCCACAGGCCGATGTGGGCATCGAATCGTGCAACACAGCGCCCGATTGGATTAACAATCCTTCCGGGTACCAGATCGAAAATATGAAGTATTTCAACTCAAAAGATGATGACTATAGCCCATGCTATGCACGGTCGGATTACTCAGTTGTATATTTTACTTCAAGCCGCAGTGAATCTAAAGGTTCGGAAATACACGGGGCAACAGGCCAGGGATTTGCGGATATTTACATGTCGCAGGTAGACCGGAAAGGCAAATGGAGTACACCCGTTCCGCTCGATGAATCTATCAATACGGAAATGGAGGAAGGAACGCCCATCGTTTCAGCCGATTACAATACCCTGTATTTTACCCGCTGCAAGATGAGTAAGAACAAGAACTTGGGCTGTCAGATCTATTATGCCAAGCGGAATGGCGAAACCTGGAGCAAAGCCCAGCCCATCAACCTGGAAGGCGACAGCATTGTGGTGGCTCACCCGGCCATCACTCCCGATGAGCTCACCCTTTATTTTGTTTCCGACATGCCCGGCGGAGTAGGTGGAAAGGATATCTGGGTAGTCACCCGCAGCAGCAAGGGAGATGAGTGGGGTAAACCGAAAAACCTGGGACCTCCCATCAATACCTCCGATGACGAGATGTTCCCGTATGTTCACCCCGATGGCACCCTGTATTTTGCATCGAACGGCCATGTGGGCATGGGCGGTCTCGATATCTATATGGCAAAAAAGAATGAAGACGGAAGCTGGAAGGTCGAAAATATGAGGCCTCCCATCAATTCATCGGCCGACGACTTCGGTATCTGCTTCCAGAAGGAAGACGAAAAAGGATTTTTCAGCTCCAACCGCTCGGGTAGAGGCGATGACAATATTTATGCCTTTGTGCTGCCCCCGCTGCGATTCAATGTGATCGGAACGGTAAAGGACGAAAAGAGCGATCAGCCGTTGTCCGATGTGGCTGTGAAATCGGTGGGCAGCGACGGTATGCAGGTGGAAACAAAGACCACCAAGGACGGTACCTTCCGGTTCATGCTGAAACCCAGTACCGATTATGTGTTCATCGCAAGCAAGGAAGGCTATCTCAATGGCAAAGAGCGTGAAACCACCAAGGGCATGAGCAAGAGCAAGGACTTCCATACCAATATTTACCTCTCTTCCATCGAAAAACCCATTGAACTGCCCAATATCTTCTATGATTTCAACAAGGCCGATCTGAGGCCCGAATCCATGGTCACCCTCGATAAGTTCGTGGAAACCCTGAATGACAACCCGAATGTCACCATCGAGCTTATGTCGCATACCGATGCCCGCGGCGCGGCCGACCTGAATATGGAACTCTCCCAGCGCCGTGCCCAGAGCGTGGTCGATTACCTCATCCAGAAAGGCATTGCACCCGACAGGCTGTCGGCCAAGGGTTACGGAAAGACACAGCCTAAGGTGGTGGACAAGAAGATGCACGACCAGTACAGCTTCCTGCCGCTTGGACAAACGCTTACCGAAGAATTTATCATTTCACTGCCTACTTCGGAACAGCAGGAAATTGCTCACCAGTTTAACCGCCGTACCGAATTCAAGGTATTGCGCACCGATTACATTCCGAAGAAGTAAGCCCCTTCGGATAACCGGTACTACTTACATGCAACCATGGAATTTCAGGATTTACCTGTTTCCCATGGTTGTTCTGTTACAGGGGAAAGACGCATCTCTTTATGAGAAGGCCATGATTCTCCCGAAGGTGGAAAAGGAGAATGTTTCAGGTTATGAACCCAGTGAATACAGCAGGCTGATCAGCAAGGGAACCAGGATGGTTAATACGATACCATTGAAAATGGCGATGAAGGCATATTCTTTTCCTGAATACTTCACGATCACAGGCAAGGTGGTATCCATGCTGGTGGCTCCGCCGCTCACCACCGGTGCAAGCTTCCCGAAATACCTGGCCAGCAGCGGGGTAAACAGCAGGGTGAACACTTCACGGATAATATTTGCCAGGAGCGCAATGATCCCGAGTGTTTTTCCGGATAGCTGGCTGATAAGCACACTTGACAGGCTGTAATACCCGAAGCCGGCTCCTACCGCGAGTGATTCGATGGCTTTTTCCCCGGGAAACAGCATAAGGTAAACGGCAATTCCAAGAAAAGTGCCTGCAATTACGGTAATGGGCGCCAACAGGTACCGGAAATTGACCGACCGGACAATGTGCATGAATTTTTCGTCTCCTCCCACGCTTATTCCCACAAAGACAATAAGCAGGTAAAGGGCATACATGCTGGGATCATGCCTTACAATTGCCTCGGGAACCCAGCCCTCAATACCGAGGAAAATACCCGCGGCAAAAAATCCTACGATGATCAGGCTTCCTTTCATCATTCCATGCGATTTGTGGGTGTTGGATCTTCCGGAGCAGATTCCCTTCCGCTGTTTTCAGCATTTTTTGCAAACCCGTTGTATTTCCTGAAAAAAAAGTGATAGGTTACTACAGACAGGAGAATGCTTCCGCCAAGGGAAAATGCGGCAATGATGATGGCTTTCAGTCCGAGGGAACTCAGGTTCGCAATGATATCTTTGTTTGTACCAATGGAAACGCCCATAAGGAACAGCAACAGGTATATAGACCAGGTGGTGAGCCTGTCGAATGTGCGGATAAGCTCCCTTTTCCGGCTCAGAAGCCGGCCTGCAAGTAAACCTCCGCAGAGTAAGGCAAGGATGAACAGCATGGTTGATTGATTATTCCGGATTATGTTCTATTTCGGAGGCGGGGCGCAGCTCAGCCTTTGAATCCGTTGGATTGATGTGATCCGTCGCAAAAGGGTTTGTTTTTTGAACCCCCGCAGCGACACAAGTGCACTTCCTCGCCCTCTACACTGAGGTGTTTGCCATCGCTGCCGGTCAGTACAAACTTGCCGGTTATTTTTACGGGCCCGTTTTTTATAATGGTGAATTCGGCGGACATATTATGTTTTTTCTGAATGATTGAAAATTGTTCTTTTGAATCCATGAACTTACAGGTCATCCCTGAAACCATGCCTGCGGTGTGTACCGTCGCAGAAAGGATTGGTGGATGAATGCCCGCAACGGCAGAGGGATGTCATGCTCAGGGTTTTCAGTTCATTGCCGTCGGCCCCGATGATCCTGAATTTCCCCTGCAGAAGAATAGGACCATCCTTCATGATGGTCACCTTTACAGGCTTTTCGTCAATGGGCTCATTCGCCAGTTCAGGTCTGGACTGCTGTACCTTTTGTTTTTCGTATTCTTCCCGCTTCTTTTCATCGTTCCAGTACCAGCGAAGCGCCTGTGTGGGACATTTGTCCACCACCTTGATGATCTCATCCGTGGAAGCGCCTTTCATATTCACCCAGGGCCTTTTCCTTGGGTTGAATACTTCTATTAGCTCCCGGTAACATGTGGTGGCATGAACACACTTGGCCGGCCTCCATTCCACGGTAATCTCCCCATTGGTGTAATCTCTGTTGCCTTTTTCCATTTGTTCTGAAATACTTACCTGCATGAAGAGGCTAAATTAAAAGATTTTTCCGTCGGGTGATAATAAAATGCCCCTGCTTCAGTAACTTTGCAGGCAATTCTGAAGATATACCGGTAACATATTGCATGATTTACCGTTTAAATGTTATTGAAAAACCTGTTCCATGCTATCCCATGAGCAGGCTTGATATTACAGGGCAATGAAGAAAGTTGTATTTTTCCTGATCGTGGTGATGTTGCTGCCCGGTAAGGTTTGGTCACAGAAAAAGGATAACCGCCAGTTGTTCCGGGGAACGGTGATCAATGGTGATACCATTGCCGTGATAGATATACCTGAGGTATATGTATTTCCGCGCAAAAAATTCAAAAACCGCAGGATCGAGGCGAAGTACTGGAAGATGGTGAGGGATCTCAAGATTACCTATCCTTATGCCATGCTGGCC
>JAKAMP010000015.1 GCA_021812865.1 Bacteroidota bacterium
AGAAGCCCGTCCGGATCAAATCTGAATGCGCAACAACTCTCGGGTTTGCCTCAGGGCATCAGCAGAGCATTAAAGAGCAGCTTGTAAGTCACAGGCACCGATGCCCTGAAAACCGGGCTGAATCCATACAACACAAGCTGGCCTTTCCCTTTCCTTGCCCACACCATTACGGTGCGGTCTGCAAGCTTTTCTTCCTTTTCGCAGTAGCCGCTTATCAGGATTTTATTTTCAGGAAAAACAGCTATGGCGCGCCTGTCCGTATCGAACAGGGGCTGACTGGTTGAAAACACCGGGCCGCCCTGGTAAAATATGCAGGACTTTCTTCCCATACCCCATGTGAGCGGACTATCCTCCACCAGATTTACTCTGAGCAGGGAACCAGGGCAGTATAGCCCGTCTTTCTTCAGGTTGTCGGAAGCATCCTTTACCGGTAACTGGAACTCATCCTTTTCATTATCACTTAGTTTAATGGACTGCAGCCCCAGAAAAAGGCTGACCGACTCGCCCCAGGAAATGATTTTTCCTCCTTTGTCGAGAAATGACAGCACGGCATCCAATCCGTCTTTTCCCATTCCCTTTGTATATTCAGGAGGGAGGTCCGAAAGGACAAGCTCATTCCCCTCTTTTTCCTTGCCATCCATCAATATGGACTTTTCATCATCAGGGAACACCAGGCAATCGAACTTATCCGTCAGCCTTGACCTGGAAATATCCGCAGGTTTTAGTACTGTGAAAGGAATGCTGTAGGTGTCAAAAACAAAACGGGCCCACCCGGCATCCATATCATGAAAATTAGTTTCCACAAGGGCAATCCTTGGAATCTTCAGTTCCTTAGAAATTACGGCTGTATCCTCCTCTGCAGCAACCGGAGTTACCAGGGCCGTCTGCAGGATAGTGAACAGCTTATCGGAATGATCATTGTCAACCAGCAAGGTACCTGCAGGAAGCGTTTCCCCTTTGATAACGACAGGGGAGGTAAACCTGCGGACTTTAAAACCTGCAGCAGAAAGGAGAAATGCCAAACGGTAACTGTCGTTATTTGCAGAGGTGAGGCAGAATCTGCCTGCGGATTTATCTATGTTTCGGTTGAGGCTGTAGGGCATGGATACTTTCACCACGCTTTGGTTTATGGCCTTGGTCAGCGCCAGTTCATAGCATACCAGGCCTTTGTGAAGAGGGAGTGACCATGAAGCCACATCGTAAGGCCTGATGAGCTCTCCGCCCGGAGTATAGTGCCTGGCAGGGTATGTTTGCTTCTCCATTGTTTCTTTGATGAAGGCCCGGTAAGGCTGTGCAAGGGGGTTCACAATATCGCCACGGTGGAACGATTTGCCTTCTATGATGGTATCATATTTCAGGCTGTACTGGTCAATTCCATGCTGATCGAGCAGGTTTACCAGTTGCACCAGTTCGCCCTGATCGGTTTGTTTCAGTGGCAGGATATAGTAATAGGGGGGCGTGGTTTTTCCGAGTTCCACTTCTTTACGGCAGGCAAGGTTTCTCAGGCTAAGAATTTCCTCCTTATGAAAGAAGGCTGTTTTCAGAAGCGACATGGCCGAAACGGTTTCATAACGCACAATATCCGAGAGTTTCCACCACCCGCCGGGCCAGGGATCGGTCATATTCACGCTTTGCTTGTAATCGCCGAGTCCTTTGCCACCTACACGCAGCTCATTAGGTTCAATATACACCGGAGTAGCAATTTTGGCACTGGCACACTCGGTAAGCATACTGATCACGTTTTTCCATTCGGAAGTTTCAGTCGATCCGGGCCAGTAATCGTCGAACATATAATGCTGCGCCACGCCTGTAAGGCCTGCGTTAAGCATATCCTTTGCCATGGCTGATCCAAATATCCATTGCCAGTTCCATAATTCTTCGAAAATATTTTCAGAGACGGGGTCTGCCGGAGGCGGAACAGAATATCTTACTCCGCTGGTACCCATCTGATGTTTATCGATCAACACCTGCGGGTACCATTCCCTGCTGTATGCCGCCGACACAGCTTTCGTTTCCTGCTGGGTGAGTGAAATGTAATCGCGGTTGTTGTCATGTCCCGCATATTTGTTGAAAACAGCCGGCAACTCGGCTCCTTCATATTTTGTTCCTTTATATTTATTGTAGTTGCTCACCACCATATCCATTCCATCGGGATTATGGGTAGGCACGATCATATATACAATGTTTTCCAGCCATGCCAGTTTTTCAGGATCCCGGGTGGTAGCGAGATCATAGGCGATAAGCGGAGAGGCCTGGGCTGGTCCTACTTCACCAGCATGCATGGACAAGGTCGCCATTACAAATACTTTCCCGTTTTTAATAAGGGACTGCAGTTGGCCTTCAGGAATATCAGGATCCAGCGCCAGTCGTTTATTGATAGCCTTCAATGCATCAAGATTCTTGATATTGGCGCTGCTTGAAATGCAAACAACATACATAGGCTTCCCCATGGAGGAAAGGCCAATGGGAAACATTTTGATCCGGTCGCTTGTTTCCTCGAGCTTCTGATAATATTCCAGAAGCTTTTCATAATCAAATACATTCCGGTCGGACCCAGGCATGAATCCAAAGAATTTTTCAGGAGTCGGAATGGCTTCATTCTGTGCCAGGCAGGGGTAGGCAAAAGAAGCTAAAAGAAAGTGGAGGAGGATAAAATAAATTTTTCTCATGCACATTTCATTTGAAACGAACCAGTTCGAAGATAAGGATTTATTCGGGAGAGTATTCCGGTCGAAGGCATTTTCCCAGAGGGACGACATTGACCTTCTGGAGAGGCAAAATGCATTAAAAAGGCCAAAAAAGGGGCTTACAAAATCTGCAAGCCCCCATACAAACCACAAACCAACCCAAATGGTCTATTTCTTATCCGCAAAAAAATCATTCAATACTTTATCTACTCCTTCGCTACCCAATTCTTTAGCTTTCAACAGGTCTTTATGGGCCTTTCCCTTTTCGTCAAGTGTGAGGTAAACGATTGCCCTGTTAAAATATGGCGTTGAGTAACCGGGTTTCATTTCAATGGCCTTTGAATAGAAGGCAATGGCATTGCTGTAATTGCATAACCAATAATTTGCTATTCCGGCGTGGTTATATGCGTCGGCTAAGCCGGGATTAAGCTCAATGGCTTCCTGCAGGTCTCTCAGTGCGCGACGGTACTTGCCCATTTTGATATTGGTAACTGCCCTGAAGTCCCACGCATCGGCAATGGTATCATTAATTTTAATGGCCTTGTCGAAAGCTTTCAGTGCCTCCTCAAGATTATTTGATTTATCATACTGTAGGCCTTGCTCGATGAAAAGCCATGCTTGTTCTGATGGATTATTGATCTCTGAAGAAGAAGATTCATTGGCTGCGAGTGAAATATTCACTTTCGGGTCTGCAAAGGCCATCAATCCATCGGTCTGGGAATATGCCATGCAGCCGAACAAAGTCAACGATCCGATCATTAAAAGATTTCTCATAAGAGATCGATTTTCTACACAAATATACGGGAGGCGGCGTCATCTGTCAGGGTAGAACCAATGACATTCGTTAATGCCGGAAAATGATAGTGGTTAATGATTAATGGTGATAAAGATCACTTATCTACCAAAAGTCAAAAAAAATGCCCCCGCAATCCGCAGGGGCCTTCACTAACCCAACACTCATTCCTAACTACTAAACCACACTACATAAAAGAATTTTATTCAACCTAATCCACAAAAAGCTGTTATCTACCTGTCCGAAACTTAAACCCTCCTAAAACACCTGATTTTGTATTGGTAAACTGAATTGGAACGCTTAAAATTTCAATACAAAAATACAATATAAAATTCATCAGTATAACTATCAGTCCATGAGATTGATTACAAATAACCGGTGAGATTAATTATTATTTATTGATGATGAAGGTCACCTAAATGATCTATTTATCAATAAATCAGCCTGATACAAAGCATATTCTGGGTAGCTTCTGTAACCTTGAACCCGTTGTCGATTCTGCGACCGATGATCCAGGCAATCTTTCCTTCAGAGACCAGGAGCCAGGCGTTTTCTTTCTCCGGGATGGACATATGTGAATTGATGAAAAAGTCACTCACTTTCATCATGTTTTCCATGCCCAGGGGGCGGAAATAATCTCCATGTTTCCAGTGACGGATCATAAGCGGAAACGAAAGTTTTTCAGCATCAAGGCAGGCTACTGCCGGATCGGGAGAAAATGAATATCCAGGGACCCATGGTTCAGTCTGCAGTTCTAGTTTGAGCGGAATATGGATCGACTGGCCGGGATGCTCAATGTAAAAAACCTGTTCTTTGTCCTCCTGTTCATGCTCGAGGGCATTCAACAGCAGGGCTTTCCTATCCTTCACCAGCCGGTGAGTAGAGGAAATAAATATTTTGCCGGGTTGCCCTTTCAGGGAATGCAATATATTCCGGATGGCATCGGGCGTGAAATGATACTTCAGCAATGTTTCCCTGAGGAAAGATACCCCATGCGGATTTTCCAGCGCCCTATCCAAGTCAATTCTGGCGCCATCCTCATGCAAACTAAGAACCTGCTTTTCAAACTCCTGGACGGAATCATCCAGCAGAGAGGCTACATCCTTAAGATTTTCAATATTATCCAGCATGGTTCTTCTGAAACCAGGATTCAATTTTTCCAATCGGGGAATAATTTCGTGGCGGATACAATTTCTCGTGTACTTGCTGTCGAGATTGGTTTTATCAAGACGGAAAGCCATTGACTTTTGCTTCGCATAATCTTCAATCATTTGTCGGGAGGCAAAAAGCAGGGGCCGGATAATTGACCCTGATCTGGATCTGATTCCGGTGAGTCCCCTTACCCCCGTTCCGCGTAACAGGTTAATGAAAAAAGTTTCAATGGCATCATCGCTGTTATGGGCTATGGCAATCCGGCTGAATCCATGTTTCTGCCTTATTTCTTCGAAAAAGGAATATCTCAGTTCCCTTGCCGCAACCTGTATCGAGATACCGTTTTCCTGTGCATATTCCCTGGTTTCAAAACGCCGCACAAAAAAAGGGAGGCTACATAGAGCTGCAAGATTCTTTACAAATATTTCATCCTCGTCAGAATCATTTCCTCTGAGCCTGAAGTTGCAATGTACAATTCCAGTTCTGAGGTCCGTTTCAAGGAAAAGATTTAGCATAGCAACCGAATCAATGCCTCCGCTTACTGCAAGCAGAATGCGGTCGTCCGCTCCAAAGAGGCCCTGCTGTTGGTTAAAGGCAACGAATCTTTCGCTAAATTCTTCCATAAGGCTAAAATCGGCCCTAAAAGTACAACTTTTGCATTGTGCAGGCAAACCGCCAAAAGAAAACCGCAAAAATGGAGGATTACTTCCTCCTTCCTTTGCGGTTGATTTTAAAGTTTGTATTTTCGGCCGGTTATTTTCCCCCAAGGAATTCCTTAATCCCTTCCTGGGTTGCTTTCAGGCCCTTTTCTCCTTTGTGCCAATCGGCCGGACATACTTCTCCGTTCTCTTCGAAAAACTGCAAAGCATCGACCATCCTGAGGGTTTCCTGCACACTGCGGCCCAGAGGCATATCGTTCACCACCTGGTGGCGTACAACTCCCTTCTTGTCGATGAGGAACAGACCGCGATATGACTGTGGTACGCCTACGAACGATGACATTCCGTCTTCGTCATATTCGTATTCACCGGCCAGTACGTCATAATTTTCAGAGATAGTTTTCGATAAATCGGCAACGATTGGATATTTCACGCCTTTGATTCCCCCTTCCTTCTTTTCGGTTTGAAGCCATTTCCAGTGCGAAAATTCAGAGTCCACCGAGCAGCCTACCACCGCTACGTTTCTCTTTTCAAATTCATCGATGTGTTCCTGAAAGGCCAGTAGTTCAGTGGGACATACGAAAGTAAAGTCTGCCGGGTAGAAGAAGAAAACCACATATTTCTTGCCCTGATATTGATCGAGAGAGAAATCGGCAACAATTTCGCCGCCATTTACCACAGCGGCAGCATTGAAAGAGGGGGCATTTTTTCCAACTAATACAGCCATAATAAGATTATTTTAAATTTGACATCATGGATTGTTATATAAAAGTAACACAAATATCCGGCAAATGTTCGCTTGCCCGCTTTAGGATTTGATACTGCCCTGGAAGATTTTGAGATGAGAAGCTTCCTGTTTGATTTCCAAGAGATCATGGTCCGTTTCAGTTGAAATAGAGATATCCCCTTCAAAGGCCAGATGATCCCAATTTACCGGTTCCGGAGTCTGTCAGTTAAACCGAAGGATTGACGGAGCTTTCACGAAAAAATTCCTGGGTACAAGTCTGGTTTCTCCGGAAAGGAGGAACATCCAATGGTTACCCTTTGCATCGGGTCGGGGATAGTATCCCACGCCCAGTTGCAGGGTATTGAATACCAGTCTTTCATTTCTCACACGAACGCCCCCTCCGATTCCCGAATAGAGGGGATTGAGAGTGATGAGCCGGTGACCAGGACCAATCAGGGCAATGTCCGCAAAGCCGAAAGGGGCTATACGGAAATCAATCAGGTACCATGGAGTGAACATAACGGATTCCAACCGTGCAAGCATACGTTGCTCGCCCAGAACATTGGGGTTGACATATCCCCTGATGCCATTATTGGTATTGATATCAAGCCACTCATCGCGAAAGGAATGAATGCCCGCCGTATACCTAAAATAAAAGAAATGCCTGAAATAGAAATTATTCACCACAAACAGGTTGGTAAAGAAATCAGATTCCAGGTTGAGTATTCCCTGGTCAATACGGTTGTTTGCAATAAAACCTCCAAATTCCACATTGGTATACAGGTAACCCAGGTTGAGCACATAATTTCCCTTTGACAATCCGTAAGCTGCGTAGAACCGCCTTCCGAATTCATTCCATTCATACCCTCCTGTGAACCTGAGCAATGAACCATAAGGTACATCCTCGGTTCTTCCAAAGCTATAGATCAGGTTGCTCTTATAGAAATTCTGTTCAGAAAATCCTATCCCGAAAAGCACCAGGGTTTTATTGAAATAGTTGTAGAATGCGTCATCTGATACAAGGGGACGTTCAGAATATTTATCCCAGTATATTCCTCCGGTAAGCGTAATGGTTGAACGGTGGCGGGTAAACAGGTTTTCCGATTTCACGGGAAAGGACCTGCCAGTCCAGAATCCAAACACATTACCCCGCACAGGATTTTGGTTCAGCAATGAATCGGATAACCTGAAATTCTTAAGAGTTTGTATGTGGGAAATTTCAAGTCCTCCTGCATACTTGATATTTTCGATGAAAAAGTTCCTGGCGAGACTGATTCCATAGGATCCGGTTTCAAACAGTTTCGAGTACATTAACCGGCCATCGATAAAAGAGCCACCTAAATTTCTCACCCTGTAATAGCCAGAGTATCCAAGAATTCCAGTTTTTTTCGTATCCCAGGCAATATCATTTTGAAATTCATGTCCTGTACCCAGGATATTTCTATCCCAGAAATCAAAATCCCCGGTGGAGGTGCTGTGTAGGTTCAACTGGAACCCAATAGACCACACATCCTTTGCAATTACAATTACATCTACGCTATCGGCAGATCCGGGAACCTCCCTAACTACAAAGTTTGCATCTTCAATGCTGGGGAGTTCCCTGATAATACGCTCATTGTCGGCGAGAACATATGGATCAAGGGGCTGACCTTCCTTGAACAGGATGTTTTCCTTAAGCACCCAATCGCGGGTTTTTACATGAATCCTATTGCCCGTTCTCTGTATCCAGGAAGTGGGCTGAGTGGTAGTATCGTATACAGAAGGGCCGAAAACATCCATCTTACGAAGGATGATTTTCCGGATAATTTTGCCCTTGCTCTGCATGAACTCATTTTCACTCATGACAGTCTGCAAGGTATCTTTAACCGATTTTTTACGGGCAGGAACCACCACAATGTTATGCAATTCCCTGATGAGAAAGTTTTTATCTGACAGCTCTTCTATTTTATCGATGAATGCATGTCCTTTCCTCCCTTTATTCGAAGCGCTATCGGGATTCTCTTCCATTCGGTTTGCCAGGCTGTCGGAAATCATACCCTGTATCTGGCCGATAACAGGCATTTGGGGGGTACCTGAACCCGGAAATGTCTGCGAATAAGCCGGCTGAGCCAAAAAGAATAGGAATCCGACAGGGATAATGGCAATATGGAGTATGAAGCGTTTGATAACCCGCAAATTAAGGTTGAAATTAAACATTAATTCTGAAAGCATAACATTTCTTTTACGGAGGATCTGCACGAACCGGTTGTTCCGGCCATTCGCTTTCGCTGGTTATGCAACAAGGTCAGGAACAATGCAAACGAATAATTCCTTATATCTATTTTGAGGGGAAGTCAATTAATTTGGAAAGGTTTCGTACTTTTGAACCATTCGGATGTCCATGGCTCTGCTCACAGTTTACAAAGCCTCTGCAGGTTCGGGAAAGACTTTCCGTCTCACCCTGGAGTACCTGAAGTTGATCATTGGCGAACCCGATGCCTTCCGTCATATCCTGGCCGTAACTTTTACCCATAAAGCCACGGCTGAGATGAAAAACCGTATAATCAGCGAACTGCATAAGCTTGCGGGCAGAGAGGAAACTGAAACCTGCCGTTTGATTTGTGAAGAGTTATCTGTATCCAGCGCATATGTGTTCGACAGGGCAGAGCAGCTTCTCAAAGCCATTCTTCACAATTATTCGCAGTTTCATATCAGCACCATCGATAGCTTTTTTCATACCATCATCACCTCATTTGCCAGAGATCTCGGACTGCAGGGCAACTTCACCATTGAACTGAACAACAGCAAAGTACTCAATGCCGTGGTCGATGAGATCATGATGGAACTGGCCGATCATCCACGGCTAGCCAGATGGTTGGTAGATTTTGCGGATGAAAAACTCTCCCAGGGCAAGTCATGGGAACTCAGGGACGAGATCAAGAGACTGGGAAGTGAGCTGTTCAGGGAAGATTACGGTTTTGACAAACTGATCCTGTCCCCTGATGAACAAAAAAACCTGATAGGTAAAGTCATATCGCAGATTGCAAAATCCAAAGCCAATATTCAGAGCCGCCTAACAGAAACCGGGAAGGAAGCAGCCTCCATCATGACGGGCAACGGACTTGACTTGTCCGACTTCAATTTTGGCAGCAGGGGCGTTATGGGTTACCTGGTAAGCCTGGAACAGTCGCCCCTTAAAGCTCCATACAAGAAAGCGCTGGAAGCAGTCGACCACACCGAGGCCTGGTTGGGTTCAAAAAGCAAAAAGGCCCCGCTGGCTGCCCATCTGGTAGAATCAAACCTGAATGCCAGCCTGAAGGAAGCGCTCAAATTGCAGATAGAATGGCAAACTGCTGACCAGGTAGGAAGAAACCTTTATGCTTTGGGAATTCTTTCCAACCTGAAGGAGAAGATCATCAGCCACACGCAGGAGAAAAACCTGTTTCTGATCGATCAGTCGCCATGGCTGATCAATAGGCTGATTGACAACAATGATACCCCGTTTATCTACGAACGTGCCGGGAATCATTATCATCATTTCATGATCGATGAATTCCAGGATACTTCTGTACTTCAGTGGCAAAACTTCCTGCCGCTCATTCACAACAGCCTTTCGCAGGACTACCCCTGCATGCTGGTTGGCGATGTTAAGCAGTCCATCTATCGCTGGAGAAACAGCAGCTGGAAGACGCTGGCAGATATTGAACATGGAACCAAACCGGTCGACATCGAAAACCTGGGAACGAATTACAGGAGCAGGCCTATGCTGATTCGCTTCAACAACAGTATGTTCTCACAGGCGCCTCAAACCCTGCAGGACTGGTTCAATAAGGAATTCGATGTAACGGAAGCCAATCCATACACCGACCTGATCATCAAGGCATATCGTGGTGTGGCCCAACAGATACCTGCCGGCGATGCAGAAAATATCGGATATGCAGGCTTTGCCTTTGTAAGTGAAGATAGTGAGCAAAAAGAAAGCATACCTCAGATGCAGGAGGGAAGGGACCTTCCATACCTGAAAGAGATGAAGGTTTTTGTGGATCAACTGCTGGAAAATAATTACCAACAGAAAGAAATTGCAATCCTGGTGAGGAAAAAAGCTGAGGGAACAAGGGTTGCAGAATTCCTGCTTCAATCCGGAACTTACCGGGTTATTTCCAATGATTCCCTGCTGGTGAGAAATTCTCTTTCGGTGAAACTACTTGTATCCCTTTTCATCTGGCTGTATGACGAAACCGACAGCCTGAATAACCTATTCCTGATCGAAGAATTGAAAGAAGATGCGATTGAAAGGGAAAATACTTCGGCTGGCAGGAATGCATATTGTGCAGGGGAGAATCCTGGTACATGGTTACCACAGGAATTGGTTTCTGCCAGGGAAAAGCTGGAAAATCTTCCTCTGTATGACCTGGCCGAATACCTGATCAGTTTGCTGAACTTGCATCGTAAACCTGGACAATATCCCTACCTGCAGGCTTTTCTTGATATAGTGCATGATTATTGCACCGGAAACGCTACCACACTGGCCTCTTTCCTGGAATGGTGGAAAGAAAACGGGGATTCCTTCACCATCAATGCCCCGGAAGAACAGGATGCCATCCGGATCATAACCATCCATAAGGCCAAAGGTTTACAGTACAGGGCAGTGATCATACCTTTCTGTAACTGGGAGCTCGATCATGGGAAGAACCAACCGGTTCTCTGGTGCGACACGAAGGATACGCCCTACCATTATCTTGGACCTGTACCGGTGCGATATAACTCCAGAATGGCAGATAGCCAATTTTCCCCGGAATACTATAGGGAAAAAATCCAGGTTTATGTGGATAACCTCAATCTGTTGTATGTAGCTTTTACCAGGGCTATGGACTGCCTGTTTGCCATTTGTCCGGCTGATGAATCCAAGGCCAGGAAAGTATCCCATCTCATCTTGGAGGTGCTTGACATGGAGGATTCAGGACTCATGGCTGATCCGGGCCTTTCATTCCGGACAGCAGAAAGAAAGGATGGAAGGATTTCATTCGGAAAAATTCCGGTTCTAGAGAAAATGGATATGCCCGCCATTCAGCCTGAGTATGTGAAGGCATCGGCATTCCCTGCAGAACGAATAAGAATAAAGGCGCACAGCGAGGAATATTTTCTTCCTATTACCAATCCTGCAAGAGAAACGAGGATAAACCAGGGAAAGATTCTTCATGACATTCTCGCGGGAGTTACTGTTTTGGATGATATATCGCCTGCCCTGCAGAAACTGATCCATGAGGGAAAAATCAGTCAGAAGGAGAAAGAGTTGTACCACAGGAAAATTCTTGATATAACAAGCGATCCGCTGGTAGCCGGCTGGTTCGGTCCGGAATGGCAGGTAATCAGGGAATTACCGTATGTAGAGAAAGGCAAAAACATTGAAATTCCCGACCGAGTAATGATTTCGGGCAGCAAGGCAGTGGTAGTAGATTATAAAAGCGGTGAAAATAAATCTGAAGGCCATCATTCCCAGGTGAGAAAGTACATGCATGCTATGGATCGCATGGGATACACCGATGTAAAAGGATTTATCTGGTACTTAAAATTATCAGAAATTGATGAAGTGGTCAGAACATAAAGATATGAATTTCCCCTGGGGACACCAGAAACGGTATCATTCCTATCCCGAGCTGTACCGGTCAAAATTTGGTATGCGCGTGCAGAAGGTGGCGGTTGATGCCGGATTTACCTGCCCCAACCGCGACGGGAAAGTGGGCCGTGGAGGATGTACCTATTGCAACAATGATGCTTTCAACCCATCCTATTGCCATACAGGGAAAAGTATCAGCGAGCAGGTGCACGAAGGAATTGAATTTCATCACACACGATATCGCCGGGCCAGGCAGTACCTGGTGTATTTTCAGGCATATTCCAACACGTATGCGCCACTGAAGGAACTCAAGCGTATGTATGAAGAAGCCCTATCGTGCGAAGGGGTGATTGGCCTCGTCATAGGAACGCGACCCGACTGCGTGGAAGATGAAAAGCTCGAATACCTGTCGGAACTGGCAAAGAAGTACTATATCAAAGTGGAATACGGCATTGAGTCGGTGAGGGACGATACCCTGCAGGCAATCAACCGCGGGCACGACTTTGCAGAAAGCGTTGATGCCCTCAGGCGCACCCATGCACGCGGCATCCCCGCCGGAGCTCATTTCATAATTGGACTTCCGGGAGAAAACGAGCATACCCTCGGGGAAGATATTTCCATCATCTCCTCCCTTCCGTTGGAAAGCATTAAATTTCACCAGTTACAGATCATCAAAGGCACAGCTATGGAAATTCAGTACCGGGAAGATTCCGGGGCATTTCATATTTATGAACTGGCTGAGTATCTCGAACTGGTGACCAGACTGGTTGAAAGGCTGAATCCTGCCATCAGCATTGAACGGATTGCTGCAGAGGTTCCTCCCCGTTATCTAGCCAGTCCCGCATGGGAACAGGTACGGTACGATGAGGTGCTCCGGCTGTTCGAAAAGAAACTGGAAGATAAAAATACCTGGCAGGGAAGGTTGTATCAAACAAATCAACCCATCGAACCGTGAAGAAATTTCTTGAACAGGTCGCCGGTTATGTAAACCAGCAACACGGCTCTTCGCTGAACAGAATTGCATTGGTTTTTCCAAGCCGGCGTGCAGGTATATATTTTCTGAAGTACCTGTCGGCCCTCCACGAGACCCCTTCCTGGTCGCCGGTGATCCTTACCCTAAGCGATGTTTTCGCAACCTTCAGTCCGCTACAGCCAGCCGATCAACTGACACTGGTTGCCACGCTTTACAGGATTTACAGGGAGAAAACAGGCTCGGAGGAAACGTTTGATACTTTTTACTACTGGGGAGAGATGATGCTGTCGGACTTCGACGACCTGGACAAGCAACTGGTGGATGCAGCGATGCTATTCCGCAATATTTCGGATCTCAAAGAACTGGAGAAAGATGTTTCCTATCTCACGGAACCTCAAATAGAGGCCATACGGATTTTCTGGAAAAATTTCGAATCAGGCAAGCGGTCGGGAGAAAAGGAAAATTTCTCCCAATTGTGGCAGAATCTTCTCCCAATATATCTTGAATTCAGAAAAACGCTGGTCTTCCAGGGCATAGGGTATGAAGGGATGATATACAGGCAGGTGACAGAAAAAATTAAAGCCGGCGGGCTGGACAGCCTGCCCTGGGAGCAGATATATTTTGCCGGATTCAATGTGCTGAACGAATGTGAAAGATATCTCTTCAGGTATTTCACCAAGCGGCAATGCGCAGGCTTCTTCTGGGATTATGATGAAGCCTACATCAGCGACACTACGCACGAAGCAGGCGTCTTTATACGGAGCAACCTCATGGAATTTCCTTCCCTTCTGCCACGGGAGCATTTCAGGAACCTGGAAAACAGAAACAAAAAGATCAGGATCCTTTCCGAATCCTCCAACACCGGGCAGGCCATTACCGCAGGGAATATCCTTGAGAAAATGGCCGGACACGGCATCACACTGGATGAAAATACTGCCGTTGTCCTGGCAGATGAGAGTCTTCTGATGCCACTGCTGTATGCCCTTCCTGCCCTTACAAAGGAAATC
>JAKAMP010000473.1 GCA_021812865.1 Bacteroidota bacterium
TTCGGCCACAAAAGGTTTCCCTTTCGACGCCAGCAGTTTCTGCTTATCTACCACGAATATACCCCCAAGGCAGGTGGCTATCCAAAGCTTCCCGGTTTCGTCCTGGCAGATTGCATAGGACCAATTGGCATTGCGTGTATGGGATTCATCTTCAACCTGGTACCGGTCGAACTGGGCAGTTTTATTGTTGTACCTGCAAATACTCCCGTCGGTAGCAATCCATATGTCACCATCCATATCCTGAAACACACTGCGGACCTTGTTATGCGGCAGAGGAAACCTGCTGCTGTTCTGCTGGTACCAGACCGTTGTTCCTTTCTGTTTGTCAACCCTGATGAGTCCGTTGTTACCCCCAAGCCACAGATTTCCATGGGTATCCTCGAGGATAGAAATGATGTTATTGCCTTCGCTGGAACCGGTAAGCTCGCTAACGGTCTGCAAATTAAAATGTTCATCGGTAGTGTAAAGGGAAACGCCGGCATCGGTTCCTATCCAGATATTTTTTTCACGGTCGGTAAAAATGGACCATACAATGTTGCTGATGAGGGAACGGTCGTTGAGCGCATCATACCGGATGAGGCGGTACTTGCCGGTTTCCGGCTCAAAAATATATAAACCATTGTCCGTACCTGTCCACAGGCAATTCGTCTGGTCAAGCAGTAACGATTTCACGGAGTTGCCTCTGAACAGGGGTATATCTTTTGCCTGACCGCTGGTTGGATTATATGAAAGGAGAGCTCCTTCGGTGCCAACCCAAAGGCATCCCCGTTTATAATCGGGAAGCAATGAAAGGATCAACTGGTTGGAGCTACCGGATTCCCTGGGCAACCGGATATTTTCAAATTTATCGTTTCGTGCATTGTATCGGGAAAGACCGTTATAGGTTCCAAAATAATAATTGTCATCATCGAACCTCAGTATGGTATAGATTGCCTGGTGCGGAAGGCTCTCATCGGAAATCCGTTTAACGGTATGTGTAGCGGCATTGAAATGGTAAAGGCCGCTGATGCTCCCGATCCAGAATGACTCTCCATCTATTCGCTCTATGGCACGGATATTATCGGGCAGGCCTTCGGGGGCCGGTTCAAAGCGGTCGGTATACGTGTTGAACACCAACAGTCCATTGTCGGCGCCCAGCCAGAGATGCACGGAATCGACCATCAGCGCGCAGTAGATCACACCGTTGCTGGCATGGTTTTCCTGATCTCCTGAGACATAATGCCGGGCCATGTACCCGTCGAAGTTATACAGGCCCCTGTCTGTTCCCATCCATATCATACCTTGGTAATCCTGTATGATGCAATTCACGGCAGAGGCATCCAGCCCAAGCCTGTGGTCGACCGGCCTGAATTTATGGTATTGCAATCCATCGGCTTCCAGCGATTGAATAGCATGGAAAACAATGATCAGGCTAAGAATAAATAGCCGCCCCGGACTGGACATTTTATGCTGAATTAGAACCACTTCGAACAATCGCTCTATGTGACCAAATATAGAGGATTTGGGTAATTCTTCAGCTATTTTCATCCTTTTTAGCAGCATATGTCCAATTTGTTTTGATGATTGTCCAAAATGTGACCGTATTGTCCATTTTGAGCTCACAAAAGGTCATTTTAAACCCTGTTCAAAGACCAACAAGCAGTAATTTAACTATACCATTCTGCATTCACTTTTTGTACGTGAATAGGAAAGATCATTCATGAAACAAAGTCATCCGGTCATCACAGAATATATAAGGTATCCCGGCAATCCGAAACCCATACCCCAATGATCTGAATTACAGCCATGAGCGCCCAATGAAAGAATTTATTTGATTATGCCACGAATAGCCGTAATAAGTATTTTAATTATCCTGACATTCAACCTGAAAGCCCAGGTTTCCTTAACTCCTGCTTATGTAGACGACCAGGGTATAATGCGCTGGACTTCCGACAGCACGGAGATTCACGGATTTGGTGTGAATTACACCCTCCCTTTTGCGCATGAATACAGGATGGCGAAACATTCAGGTGTTTCAATAGAAGAGGACATAAGGCAGGATGTGTATCATATGGCAAGGCTTGATATAGACCTATACAGGGTGCATGTGTGGGATACCGAGATCAGCGACACCCTTGGCAACCTGTTGAACAATGAGCATCTGCGCCTCTTCGATTTCATGATAAATGAAATGATCAAGCGGGGTATGAAATTCATTATCACCCCGATCGCTTACTGGGGAAATGGTTGGCCGGAACCGGATGAAAAAACGCCGGGCTTTTCGGAAAAATACGGAAAAGAGGCCTGTCTGACCAACCCTGCAGCCATAGAAGCCCAGGCCAATTACCTCCAGCAGTTTGCAAACCATATCAATCCATATACCGGGATTGCTTACAAGGACGATCCCCGGGTGATTGGTTTTGAAATCTGCAATGAGCCCCATCACAGCGGACCACCGGCAGCCGTTACCGCGTTTATCAACCGCTTGGCCTCGTCCATCAGGCAGACCGGCTGCAGCAAACTGATATTTTATAATATGAGTCACAGCATTCAACTGGCCGATGCATACCTGAATGCAGATATCCAGGGGGGTACTTTTCAGTGGTATCCTACGGGGCTTGTAGCGAATCATCAGGTGAACGGAAATTTTCTTCCCAGGGTGAAGGAATACAAAATTCCATTTGCCGGTGACCCGAGATTCAGGAAGATGGCTAAAATTATCTATGAATTTGACCCGGCCGATGCAGCCGGCAATATATTGTATGCCGCGATGGCCCATGCTTTCCGCCAGGCCGGCATGCAGCTTGCCACCCAGTTTGAATACGATGCGCTATTTGGTGCTGCCTATAATACCAATTATGGTACGCACTTCATGAACCTGGCTTATGCGCCGCACAAGGCCATCAGCCTGAAAATCGCCTCGGCCGTTTTTCACACCATCCCGTTGTACCAGAAATCAGGCAGTGAGACGCAGTTTGGCGATTTCAGGATCAGCTACAGGGACGACCTGGCTGAGTGGCTTTCTGCTGAGAAATTCTTCTATTCCAATAACACAGATTCGCGTCCGCCCGATGAATCAC
>JAKAMP010000474.1 GCA_021812865.1 Bacteroidota bacterium
CAATCAGGGTAATTCCGGTGATGGCATCCGTCAGACCTGTGAATGGCTTTGGAATGGTGAGATTGGTGAAGTAAATGAGGTTCATGCATGGACCAATCGTCCCATCTGGCCTCAGGGACTGGAGCGTCCGACGGAAGTAATGAAAGTACCCAAGACCCTGAGATGGGATCTGTTCCTGGGCACTGCGCCTGACCGTCCGTACAATTCCATTTATCATCCCTGGAACTGGCGTGGCTGGTGGGATTTCGGAACCGGCGCCCTGGGTGACATGGCCTGTCACATTCTTGATCCTGTATTTATGGGTCTTAAGCTGAAATCTCCTTCAAGAGTGCAGGGTTCATCCACTGTAGTCAACACCGAGTGTGCACCCAATGCACAGATGGTTCAGTACACTTTCCCTGCCCGCGATAATATGCCAAAGATGGGAATGCCCGAAGTGAAGGTTACCTGGTATGATGGTGGCCTGTTGCCACCAAGACCTGCAGAACTGCCTGCCGGTGAGCTGATGGGACATGATTGGGGTGGAGGCGTACTCTTTGTTGGAACCAAAGGTAAACTGATGTGCGGATGCTACGGAATGAATCCCTGGATCATGGGCCGCGATGCAGCTCCTGCTCCCCAGATTCTCCGCAGGATACCCAATGCCATGAACGGTGGCCACGAACAGGACTGGATCAGGGCTTGCAAGGAAAGTCCCGAAAATAGGGTGGAGGCCAGCTCAAACTTCCAGTATTCAGGTCCCCTGAATGAAATGGTGGTTATGGGAGTTCTCGCTGTTCGCCTGCAAGACCTCAAACGGGAACTGCAATGGGACGGTGAAAATATGAAATTCACCAACATTGGTGACAATGACCAGATTCGCGTAGTTACCAGCAATAAGTTTGCTGTAGTAGATGGCGATCCAAAGTTTGATACCCAGACAGCCACCCTAAATGCCAAGCAGGCTGCTGAAAGCTACATCAAACACAATTACAAAGCAGGCTGGACACTGCCTAACGTATAATTCTGATTTTCATCCCTCTCCGCTTAAAAGGAGAGGGATTTTTTAATTTTACATACTGATAACCATTAAAGCAATTCATAACAAACTAAAAATCAACCATATGAAAAAAGTATTTTTTGCGATTGCCATCCTGGCGGCATTGGTTCTGGGTAGTACCGTAACCATGAATTCATGCAAACCGGCGAAAAAGGCCGATACCACCAAGGTTGACACTATCGCTGTTGTAGCAGACAACACCCTTACGCCCAAGGAAAAAGCAGACGGATGGATGCTTCTGTTCGACGGCAAGACCACCACGGGCTGGAGAGGTTACAACAAGCCCAGTTTCCCCGATTCAGGCTGGGTTGTTGAAAACGGAACCCTTCGTTGTCTTGCTTCAGGTAATGGTGAAGCCGGTGGAAAAGGCGGAGACATTATCTATGACAAGAAATTCAAAGATTTCGATCTTACCCTCGAGTGGAAGATATCCACTGGGGGAAACAGTGGGGTATTTTACCTTGGCGAAGAAATTCCCAATGAGCCCATCTGGAAATCGGCCCTTGAAGACCAGGTGCTTGATGACGCTGTACATCCTGATGCCAAACTCGGTGTGAACGGCGACCGGAAGGCTGGTTCCCTCTATGACCTTATTCCTTCGAAAACTCCTGAAAAACCTGCCGGAGAATGGAATAAAGTCGAGATTATGGTATATCAGGGCACAGTGGTTACCAAGCTGAACGATGGTCCTGGTGTGGAATTCCACCTGGGCACTCCCGACTGGGAAAAGATGATCAAAGCCAGCAAATTCAAAGATTTCAAGGAATTCGGCAAAATCCGCGCTGGCTTCATTGGCCTGCAGGACCATGGCAATGATGTATGGTTCAAGAATATCAAGATTAAAGAACTTCAATAATTTTTGATATCTATTTTTCTATCCCGGGTTTCTCTGTCATCCATTCTTATGCACTTTGCGGCAGGCTCCCAGGCTGCCAGGTACATGGATGCAAATGGAGGGATCCCCGGGATAGTTTTTTATACCCTTACCTATGAAATCAAACCGCCGCGATTTTATCAGATATTCAGCCCTAACCATGGCCGGCCTGGCTGCTGCCGGCAATATGAAAGCTATGCGCGTTCCTGCTGGTGAAGCATTCAGCCAGGAAAATGCGGGTACTGCCAAAGAGCTGTTCTTCAAAATTTCTCTAGCCGAATGGTCGTTCAACCGTTCCCTCTTTGCAAGGAAGATGAATCATCTTGATTTTCCCAAACGGGCGAAGAATGATTTCGGTATCCACGGAGTGGAATATGTAAGCACCTTTTTCAAATCATCAGACCCCTCCTATCTCTCAGAGTTGCTCAAGATAACCAGGGATCTGGATGTGATCAACGTCCTCATCATGGTTGACGGAGAGGGCAACTTTGGGGACAGTAACCCGGAGGAAAGGAAGAAAGCCGTCGAGAAACATAAACGCTGGGTGGATGCGGCCAAATACTTAGGATGCCATTCTATCAGAGTAAATGCCCGCGGAAAAGGTACTGCCGAGGAAGTGGCAAAAGCCGCCATAGACGGTTTATCGATGATGACCGAATATGGGAAAAGCCAGGGGATCAACATTATCGTTGAAAACCATGGGGAATATTCATCCAACGCTCAGTGGCTTTCGGGTGTAATCAGGGCTGTGAACAGTCCCTTTTGCGGTACATTGCCCGACCTTGGAAACTTCAGGATCAGCGCCACGGAAGAATATGACCGTTATAAAGGGGTGGCAGAACTAATGCCCTACGCAAAAGGCGTAAGCGCCAAGACGAATGGATTCGATGCCCAGGGTAATGAAGTGAAAATCGATTATTTCAAAATGCTGAAGATCGTGAAAGATGCCGGTTACCATAACTGGATCGGGATAGAGTTCGAAGGCACACTGCCAGAGGATGAAGGCATCCTGGCCACCAAAAAGCTGTTGGAAAGAGCAGGAACTGCAGTTTGATGAAGCAAGTTTTGCCTCTGTGGCATCGTTCCTGTCTTCCTATGAGTCTGCTTCTTCAATAAGAAGCGGGCAGAACAAAATTCCCACA
>JAKAMP010000475.1 GCA_021812865.1 Bacteroidota bacterium
TGTTATTATAGAATACCTGTCCGCCTAAGATGGGCTGAATCTGCATGCTGAGCAGGGTATCGCGATAAACGAGTCCGTAAGGGTCAAGGGCAAGAGACAGGGAACGGCTTTTGCGGAAGATATTGATTCGTGAATCGACCGGCTGATGGGTTTCAAGGGCATAGGCCCTGCGGTAGAAGACAAGTTCTTTTTGCTGACGCCTGGAAAGGATAGAGGTGTACAAGGCTGCCGAATCAAGGCAGGAACCGATGAATGTTCTTGAATACGGCTGCACTGCTGAATTCAGGCTGATTATTTTTAAGGATGCCAGTTCGTCGAGAAAGGCATATATAGAAAGGTTTGAAGTGGGTTCCAATGCAACCTGGTTATAGGCATGGAAGGACAGAAGGAAGATAAGGAAAACGAATAGAAGTCGTTTCATGGATCGAGGGTGGAATGAATATTCAAAAGTAAGGTTAATTTATTGAAAAGATGTCTGGCGTCTATCAAGGGGCGAGAGAATGGGTCTGATTGGTCTCCGCCGCGGCGGATGGTCTGACTGGCGTCTGATGTCTGTTGACGGGCATGGGATTGGGGTGTAGGTGTGATGGAACGGAGTGTTGTTTTCAATGGTGGAGGGATGAATTGCGATTTTCGAATCCTGTTTTATGGGAACAATTTCCTGTATATGGCCCATTGGCGTTTGTACCAGGCAGGATCTTTGATTGAACGGATAAGGTGTTTTCTTAGTTCTCTGTCTTTTATAGCGAGCATTGGCTTTTTGAAAAAGCTCCTCCATGTTTTCGGGAGAATCACCGACACCAGATACCCATAAAATTGAAAGAAGAATTTCACTGCAGGATAACGCAGAATCAATTTATACTTGAAAGGATATAAGTTCAATCTGTATTTACGATACTGAGCTGGATCTAAGCCAAAGGTGAGATTGACCAGCTGCATGAATTCCATGGCATGTTTATGAAATTTTGGCAATCCTTCGAAGGCTTTTACCGGCCCGGTACGTTGCGATACCAGTAGGGCATCGTACAGACTACGCATAAAGATCATTCCATATTGAATGCCATGATGATCAAGCTGTGAATGAATGAAGTTGTGCAACAGCTTGTGTGAATCGGAAGCAACAAAGCATTTACCAGATGTAGTTACTTCATGCTTTGCGTGTTCTATTTGTTCAGCCGGCAACAATTTTTGGTACTTCAGGGTTACCGCTGTATAGTGTACCTCCAGACTTGCCACTGTATCTGCCTTTTGAAGGCGCGGATAATGTTTTGAATTATATTTTTTTGCCGGAATGAATGGAATCTGGCTGGAGTAGCCTCGTGTGATGAGAATATCTGCTGCTTTTTCCATTTCCTGTTCCGGTACAAGAAAATCAATATCCTGGATGATCCTTTCACCAGGATCGGCATATAACCCATCGAGCAGATTGCCCACTCCTTTGAGGTAGATGGGGTAAATTCCCTGTGGATTCAGGGCAGCATTGATCTCCCTCACCTGTTCCAGTATCTTCCGGTTGCGTTCAGTATTAAGAGAATGGATGGTTTGCAGGTAAGCTGCCAGATCGGATGGAAGAAACTGCAGCAGATCATGTTTGGAGAGCAGCGGATATAGGGTTTGCAGGACAAGATGATCATTGGCGGTCTGCACGAAGAGGTTCCAGTTGATTGAACCGCTTTGAAAAGCAGCCGAAACAACCTCGCGATGGGATGGGATGATGTCCAGGGCGAGACAACGGCCGATGAGGAAATAGGTTTGGTAGGGGGACATGGATTTGGTCGATGGATACAAAGGTAGTGAATGATGGGGAAAAATGCTTGGGATCGGAGATTTGGTCTGTCTGGTCTCCGCCTCGGCGGATGGTATGTCGTGCGGTTCCCGATCGCTACGCGTCCGGGCTTCGACTCCGCTCAGTCCGGCGGGTTTCGACTACGCTCAGACCGAGAGATTTCGGCTTCGCTCAATCCGGCGGATTTCGGCTTCGCCTCAACTTGCGGTCTTACGGTCGTGCGGTCATGCGGTCTGGCGGTCAAATTCAGGAATAAATGAAATTATAAGGACAGATTCTTAGATTCAGCGATTCAAGATTCGGTATATTCGGAGGCATAAGGGATTCAGCAATGGAGGTGGGGGAAGCATTGTCGTGCAGTTCCCGATCGCTGCGCGTCCGGGATTTCGGCTTCGCCTCAACGTGCGGTCGGGTTGTCTCGCGAGGGGTGTGGGGGCAGGGATTCGACTATTCTAATGACGTGCGGACTTCGACTACGCTCAGTCCAGCGGGTTTCGACTCCGCTCAGCCCGCGGTTAGATTACGGAATGGGAAGAACCGTGGGAGGCAAAAATTCCAAGATTCTGAGATTCAAAAATACAAAACCAACCGATGATTTTATGAATCTTTGTGCCTTGTGTGGCTTTGTAGAAAAAAAGGTAAGATTTTCGTTTTTCGAATCGTGAATCGGAAATGCAGTGACTATATAGTGTTTGAGGCTTCAGGATGTGAACAATTTGGTAATGGCTTTCAGGGCCTGGGGGGTGTTGGAATACTCGAGCTCGTAACAGCGGAGACGGAGGAACCAATTGATGAAGCGGCGGGCATGGTCGGGCGTAGGGGAAACCTGGGCCTGCTCGTGAAATAGCTGAAGGGCCCGGGTAACGGACAGTTCTTCCAGTAGCATATCTTTGGCAAAGGCCGGATTATAACGGATAAACACGATCGTTTTCACCGGATGGGGTCTGAACCAGGTTTTTCCGGTTACGCCGGCCGGAATCAGGCGGAGGCTATTGCTGTGCAGGTCGCGGTAAGTATAGTCCTTCCATGCAAAGGGAGGCACCGGGTTACCTGATCCTTTAGCTTTGCCGGGCAGGAGCTTGTTTTGTTCAAGGATGCGTTCAAACAGTTCAAAGGCGCCGGGCTTGACCGACAGGGCGGCAGGGAATGGGTATGCGCGGTTGTTTTTGGCTGCAACGGGCACGAAATCGTCCGATACCAGGCGATAGCCTTCGATTCGAAGGAGGGCGGCCATGGTGCTTTTGCCCGCGCCGCTGGCGGAGGAGAG
>JAKAMP010000476.1 GCA_021812865.1 Bacteroidota bacterium
TCCAGGGGGAAACTTAGTCTCCCTGGCTATTGCTTTTGCTTCTGAAATACCCGTTTTTCAATGCTTTGAAAAATTTAGCCCAGTTAACCAGATTGAAGATGGGGTAGGTAGGCACAGTTCCTCTTATTGAGGCACGGTTGAAATTATCCATCATGGTGTTCTGGTAACTGATTGCCGCATCCGGGGCTGTGGTCTTATATACCTGCTGCATGATGATCTCGATGTTCCGTTGTGCCCTTTCCAGGTCAGTCTTGGGCAGCTTCAATGCCAGAAAGGCTTGTTTGAACTCCTCGTAATTCTTCCAGGGATATATTTTTACCGTGGTCAGGTGTACCGTATCCGGGTATAATATGATATCCGTTGAAACAAATGAACCGGTAATCGTATCGGGTATGATCAGACCGGTTCGTTTGAAACCAAGAGAGGCAAATATAACAGTGTCCTTTGGTTCAACCACAATAGAAAACCTACCTGCCTGATCGGTAATGGAACCTTTTCTGGTGGTTTTGTTCAGGATGCTTACAAAAGGTAAGGGTTCGAGTAATTCTGTTTTAGTGATGCCCGACAGCTGAATTAACTTTTTTTCAGGCTGGTTTTGCGCTTTGGCCGGATCAGGATGAATAACTAACAGCAACAGTAAAAACAGAATCTGATGCACGGATGCCTTGCAGATGGCAAACTGTCGGAGGCTGTATGCCCTATGAATTAAAAATATCAATCGGGTTGAAAATTGAGATTTCAAACAGGGTTTCAAAAATAAGAAATTTAATGACAAGAGATGGAAAAAATCTTATAATTGCAGTATAACGGAGAATTGAACAAAAAATTTCCTTTTAAATTATCTTCATGATCCGACAGATTGAATTTGAATTGCCTGCCTGTACGAAAGGATTTCACCTGGTCACCTCCGAAATATTGTCTCGACTGGGCCCCTTGCCAGATAAAGGCCTCCTGCATATTTTCCTGAAACATACTTCTGCTGCCTTGGCAATTAACGAAAATGCCGATCCTTCTGTGCGAAGTGACCTGGAATCATTTATGGAACAATTGGTTCCTGAAAGTCCCTCGAGCTATGAGCATTCCCTGGAAGGTCCCGACGATATGCCGGCACACATCCAGTCCTCTTTGTTCGGCCAGTCCCTGACTATACCGGTCACGAACGGGCATCCCAACCTCGGTACATGGCAGGGCATATACCTGTGTGAATTCAGAAATGACGGCGGCCCCCGGTCACTTGTGGTAACGGTATTCGGATAGTTTTTAACTTATTTGGTTTTCCTGATATCCAAGATGACGGCAGGTATTTAAGAACATCATGCTTTCCTCTTACGGCCATAATTTTCTTTCTAATTTTAGCCATTCAAAAAAACCGATGAATGGATAACATGATGTTGTTAGGCGATGAAGCCATTGCACAGGGTGCCCTCGATTCAGGTATATCAGGTATTTATGCTTATCCGGGCACACCCTCTACCGAGATTACCGAGTATGTACAGGCTCGCGCAGATAATGTGCGGAGCAACTGGAGTACGAACGAGAAAACAGCAATGGAGGCGGCCCTCGGTATGTCGTATGCCGGCAAACGAGCCATGGTATGTATGAAACATGTTGGCCTGAATGTGGCTGCCGATGCATTTGTCAACTCTGCCCTTACTGGCGTGAACGGTGGTCTGGTCATTACCGTTGCCGATGACCCATCCATGCATTCTTCCCAGAATGAACAGGATTCCCGCTTTTATGGCAAATTTGCCATGATCCCGGTCATGGAACCTTCCAGCCAGCAGGAAGCCTATGTTATGACCCGCAATGCTTTTGAATTATCTGAAAAATACAAAGTGCCTGTTCTCCTCAGGGTAACCACTCGACTGGCTCATTCAAGGGCAGGGATCAAGCGCTCCGAGCTGAATAAGCAGAAAGAACTAACTCTCCCTGCTGATCCGAAACAGTTCATTCTTCTGCCCGCCAATGCCAGGGTAAGATACAAAGGGCTTCTGTCTATGCAGTCGTCCTTTCTGCACGAAGCAGAAACTTCTGGTTTTAATTTTCTCCTTGGGAAAGTTGGCAGCCGGAAAGGGGTCATTACCACCGGTATTGCCTGGAACTATCTCAGAGAGGCTTTTCCCTCCGGGGAGTTGCCGTTTCATGTTCTTAAAATCGGCCAGTATCCGTTTCCTTCCGGAAAGGTCAGGGAGCTAGCCGCGATGTCAGACGAAATCCTTGTCCTGGAAGAAGGATTTCCCTTTATCGAGGAATTCCTCAGGGGCGTTTTGAACCAGCCTGTAAGGATAAAGGGACGGATGGACGGAACCCTTCCGGCCGATGGGGAGCTTAATCCTGACCTGGTAGCCAAATCCCTGGGAATAGAAACCAAACCTTTCTACCCGGTGCCCCCATTGGTAATAAACAGGCCACCCGCCCTTTGCAATGGGTGCGGTCATATAGACCTGTACAATGCCCTCAATGAGGCCATGAAACCCTATGGAAAAGGGAAAGTATTTTCAGATATCGGTTGCTATACGCTTGGAGCCCTGCCTCCCTATGAATCGATTAGTTCATGTGTGGATATGGGGGCCTCCATTACCATGGCTAAAGGTGCTGCCGACGCCGGACTGACCCCTTCTGCCTGCGTGATTGGAGATTCAACCTTCACACACTCAGGCATTACCGGACTTCTTGATGCGGTGAACGACAAGTCTTCCCTCACCGTGATCATTTCCGATAATTCAACTACAGGCATGACCGGTGGACAAAAATCTGCAGCTACAGGCAAAATTGAAAACATCTGCAAAGGAATTGGGGTTGATCCTGCCCATATCAGAACCATCATTCCCCTGAAAAAGAATCATACCGAAAATGTAAAGGCTATCAGGGAAGAACTGGAGTATAAAGGAGTCTCCGTAATCATAAGCCAGAGGGGGTGTATCCAGACCGCTGCCAGGAAGCATAAGTCATAACCATCCCCCGGGGGAACAAAACCATGCTGACGGCTGTTAAATTTGCTCTGAAATGATCTATCTTTCTGCCACAATGATAGATGCAATTA
>JAKAMP010000477.1 GCA_021812865.1 Bacteroidota bacterium
CCTGCACAGCCTGTACCGGCTTCTTTATTTTATCAGCCTTTGCGGTATTGCCGTTGCCTGATCTTTTGGCATTTTGCAGAGGAACGCTCCCGTTTCGGGTCGCTGCAGGCTGTATATTTTCAGTAGCAGGTACTTTTCTATCTGTGCCCGTCATGGGTTTATTATTTTCGGCCATCGGGGCTTCCTGGAAATTTTTCCTGATGTCGGGATAAAAACGGATAACAGAAAACAATCCTGCCAGCAACAAAACCGAGGCCGCGGCTGCAAGTAATATATAGCTGCGGCGTTTGGCCAGGTTTAAAATCTTGTTCCGGGCCTGAACATCCTGCCAGATCCTTTCTTTCAGGTCATCAACCTCGATGCTGAATTTCTCCGGATTACCGAAAGCTGCATAGCCTTCAAGCGCTTCCCTGCAAAAAGCACAATCCTTCATGTGCCCGTTCATGCGGTCCATCTCTTCCCTGCTTGCATTGCCGGAAATATAGCGCCGTAGGTCCTCCCCGGTGAGACATCCTGTATCATCCATCCATCTGCCAATAAGTTCACTTTTCTTCATTGCCTTTCCTTCCTCATGAATATCAGGAGATTCCTTTTGCCGTTCTGAATATGGCTCTTTACCTGGTTCAGATTGAAACCTGTCAGCACAGCCACTTCTTCATAACTCTTATCCTCGAAATATTTCAGCTCAATACACATTTTCTGGTCCCTGTTCAGTTTCTCGAGCGCATGCATCAGCAGGTTCCGGTTTTCTTCGTCGTCTTGTTCATGATATAGATGCGTGAAACCATCATTTTCCACACTTTCTTCCGGAAATTTTTCTCCCTCCGAATTCAGCATCTTCCGGATGGATTTTTCTTTCCTGAGTTGCATCAGGCAGTGATTGCGCGTAACCGTGTGCAGCCAGGCCCTGAAATGCCGCACTTCATTCTCCTTCAGTTCATCGAGCAGAAAACTGAAAATCTGCATTGCAGCATCTTTAGCCTCTTCCGTGTTTTTCAGATATCTGAAACAAACAGCAAACACCAGATGAATATACCTTTCATATAACTCGGCAATAAATTCCTTGTCATGGTTCTGCTTGTAACGGGACAATATTTCCTCATCGGATAGCTGACGGGCATTCCGCTTGCTGAAGAGTCCGGATGGAAAAATACCGTGATTCATTATTCAGATGGCTATTCCAAAGATAAAAAATCCGGATGATGAAATTTTATTCGCATAAAGGATGCCATGAATAATGAGTTACAGGAAAAATATTTTAGCTACCTTATGGAAAATGTAACCGGTTTGCATCTATTCAATAAACGCAATCTTTTCAAACTTTTAAACCAGCTCATGAAAGATGAAAGAATAAAACCAGGATCGGGTATGAAATCCGGCAAAAGATGAAAATGCCGGCGGCCTTATATGGAATTCAGGCGGGACAAGTCCACCCAGAAGCAATTCCGGACCATATGTAAAATTTAATCGGTAATATTATATGAAAACGACATTCAAGAACATTGCAGGAACGGCAGCATTGTTGACTGCGATGGCCATAAATCCGGCAGGAAACCTGTTCGCGCAGGAACCGGAAAATGCAAACAAAACCTTATCCCCATACTTTTTTGTAAAAAGTGATGATCCATCCGTTGACCAGTTGCCCTTGAAATCAACCCGGGCTGATGTAACCATCGCGGGCGTAATTGCCGATGTGAAGGTTACCCAGGAATACCAGAACACCGGGAAAAAACCCCTTGAGGCCATTTATATTTTCCCTGCCTCTACCCGTGCCGCTGTTTATGGAATGAAAATGATCATCGGTGAAAGAACGATCACTGCCGAGATCCGGGAAAAAGAACAGGCCAGACAGGATTATGAAAATGCCATTAAGGAGGGCAAAACAGCTTCTCTCCTTGAACAGCAGAGGCCCAACGTGTTCCAGATGAACGTGGGTAATATTCTTCCGGGCGATATCATTAAGGTGGAGCTTTCTTACACTGAATTGCTGATCCCGACTGACGGTGTTTACCAGTTTGTTTATCCATCCGTGGTAGGTCCGAGGTATTCTAACCGGACTGAAAACGAAGCGCCCGCATCAGAAAAATGGGTTGCCAATCCTTATACTGAACAGGGCGTTCTGCCGGCTTCCATCTTTGATATACACCTGAATATTGCTGCAGGAATGCCCATCAGCGATGTGAAATGCAACTCACACGATGTGAATATCAGTTATTCAGGTACTTCCGAAGCAGTTGTCAGCCTGAAAAATGCCAATGGACATGAGGGTAACAGGGATTTTGTGCTGGATTACAGGCTCACAGGCAGTGCCATTCAATCGGGTTTACTGCTTTACCAGGGTAAGGACGAAAACTATTTCCTTGCGATGATACAGCCCCCTGCCAGGATTACCAGCCAGGTAGTTCCGCCCAGGGACTATGTATTCATCATGGATGTGTCGGGGTCGATGTATGGATTTCCCATCGAAGTATCGAAAACACTGCTGAAAGACCTTATTAAAAACCTGAAGCCGACCGACCGTTTCAATGTCATTCTTTTTGCCGGCGCCTCCAGCGTTCTGTCAAACGAATCACTCCCTGCCACGGCTGATAACCTCAATAAAGCGCTCGAGTTTATTGATAAACAGCAGGGCGGAGGAGGCACAGAGCTGCTTCCCGCGCTGAAGATGGCTCTCAGCCTGAAGGGCACGGAAAACTATGCCAGGACCTTTGTCATTGCCACCGACGGTTATGTGGAAATTGAGAAACAAGCTTTTGAACTCATTAAAAATAACCTTTCCAAGGCCAGTTTTTTTGCTTTCGGAATAGGCAGCTCGGTAAACCGCTACCTTATCGAAGGAATGGCCCATGCAGGCCAGGGTGAACCCTTCATCGCGCTGAATGAAGACGAGGCGAAGCAGAAAGCGGCACAATTCAGGACATATATTGACTATCCCGTTCTGTCGCATATAACAGTGAATTTCGAAGGATTCAATGTTTATGATGTGGAGCCCATGGATGTTCCCGATGTGTTTGCCGAGCGGCCTGTGCTCATCATGGGCA
>JAKAMP010000478.1 GCA_021812865.1 Bacteroidota bacterium
GTTACATACGGAATTTCCGACACAACCTATCAAAAGACTCTGATGAACAAGCTGGCCTCGTCGCTGCAACGTAACCATATCCCGGCCATTGGGTTTGTCATCGGTAGTAAGCTCTGCAAAGACCACGGGATGGATTCCTTCCAGATCAGGCTCCTGGATATATGGCTGAACCACGGGATGGAACTGGGAAATCATTCGTTTTCGCATCCCGATTATAACCAGGTTTCCTGCGAAAGCTATACCAATGATATTCTGAAAGCCGGGGATGAATTAAAACCTTTTCTGAAATCCAGAGGCAAAAAACTGAAATATTTCCGGCATCCTTTCCTCCATGTGGGCAGCAACGAGGCCAAAGCGGATTCGCTTCAAAATTTTCTGAACAGGAATGGATATATGGTCGCACCGGTGACCATTGATAACGAGGATTACCTGTTTGCGTTAGCTTACAAAAGAGCCGGTGACAGGCAGGACTCAGCGCTCATGAAAAAGATCGGGCATGATTTTGTGGATTACATCGGAAGAAAAATAAAATATTATGAAAAGCAATGCCTGGCGTTGTTTGGCAGGAATGTAAACCATATCCTGCTGCTGCATGCCAGCAAGATGAATGCCGATTATGCCGACTCGCTTGCAGCTATGCTGAAAGAAAACCGGTATCATTTTATCAGCATGGACCAGGCGCTGACTGATGAAGCTTACCTGAGCCCGATCACTGTTTATGGCAAATGGGGGATATCGTGGATCGACAAATGGGCGCTTTCCAAAGGGAAGAAGGGGGAATTCTTCAGGGATGAACCCTCCACGCCCGAATATATAAGGGAACTGGCAAAATAAGGGGCATTTCAGTTTCCCGAGACAGAAAATTGATGCCTGTGCATGAAATGGATGTAATGAAGGATCAGGCTACAATCTCTACCTTTCAAAGGGATATGAATTGATCATTACCAATGTTTCGGGTTTAAGGCTTGAGGTCCCGGGCAGGCTCTTTGGTTTTAGAAATAAGATGATGTTATTTCAGGATGAAGTGATAGGTAATGGTACCCCGCTGAACGGGTGCGGCATCGGCTTTCTGGTCGAATTTCGACTGTAAGGCGGCTTTAATGGCCGCATTGATCAGGGTAGCGCTTTGCGTGGTGGATCCTTTTCCCTGCTTGGCGCTGGTTACTTTCCCGTCTTTGTCTACGTTGACTTCAATCACTACGATGCCCGATTCCTGGTAGTTATAGGCAGGCTTGGGAAGATAGAGGGAATTCCTGCCTTCAAGGCTGAACACCGGTCCTCCTGTTCCCTGGCTGTCGCCCGGGCTGTGATTCTTTGAGTCGACCGAACCATAGGGCGATCCCTGGTTTCCCTGTCCACCGGTAACGCCTTCCCCTCCGGTATTGGTGGCATCGGGCTTGCGACCGGTATACAGGGCCTTGGTATTGACCTTGGGTTCTTCCTTTACCGGCGCTTCCTTCTTCACCACCGTTTGAACCGTCTCCTTTTTAGGCTTGACCTCCACCTTCTTTTTCACCGTTTCCTTCTTTTTATCAAGGGAAGGGGCATCCTCAAAATTCTGGGTAAGAACCGGATTATCCTTCTGCGGTGCAGTTTCCTGTACGGGTGTAGGCTTCGCCTGCTGCTTATCGTTATAAATAGGTTCTTCGTTTCCGCTACCCTGCTCATCGGTGCCGAAGTTCACCATGATACCCTGATCGGGCGGCGGCGGGAATGGGGCCGACAGGCCCATGATCATGACCAAAACCAGCAATGCACCATGAAAAATGATGGTGCCCAGTAAGGCTTTCCTATCGCTGGCGGTGAATTTCATGGAGTTTGCGTTGTTTCCGGGCTGGTAGCCAATATAACCCTGATCTGGTTGTTTTTTGCGATGTTCATCACCTTGACCACTTCCTCAATAGGAACGGTACGTTCAACATGAAGGGAAATGGTAGGTTCTTTTATTCCTTTCAGCTTTTCCCTGAGCAAAGGTTCTAACTGAGAAAGATCAATATGCTGTGTTTCCAGGTAATATTGGAGGTTCTCCGTGATAGAAACTGTTGTGACTGGTTTTGCGCTGATCTGGCTGTTGCTTTTGGGCAAGAGCAGCTTAATTGCATTGGGAGAGATCATGGTTGAACTGATCATAAAAAAGATGAGCAGGAGAAATACCATATCACTCATGGATGCCATGCTGAATTCAACGCTAACCTTGTTTCTGGCCTGGATAGGCATAATTCTCTTTATTTGGCAGGTTCGTTTAACAGGTCCATAAAATCGATTGTGGTGGACTGTAAAGTATGGATCACCTTATGTACATTGGTGGTGAGGTAATTGTAAGCAAAATAAGCGAGGATCCCCACGATAAGTCCGGCTACGGTGGTAACCATAGCCTGGTAAATTCCGCTGGAGAGCAATTGGATATCGATGTTGTTCCCGGCGTTGGCCATATCATAGAAGGCTTTGATCATCCCGGTAACTGTACCAAGGAATCCGAGCATGGGAGCCGCGCCTGCACAGGTAGCAAGCAGAGCGAGCCTTTTTTCGAGCGTATACACTTCCAATTGACCCACATTCTCAATGGCTGCCTGCACATCGGAAAGCGGACGGCCGATCCGGCTGATCCCTTTCTCGATCATGCGGGCGGCAGGATTGGTAATGGAACGGCAGAGTGCAAGAGCCGCATCTATCTTTCCGTCGTGAATGTAATCGCGGATACGGTTCATGAAATTGCTGTCAATTTTCGAAGCCTGGTTGATGCTGAAGTACCTTTCAAAGAAGATAAAAATTGCCAGTATGGATAACAGAAAAATCGGGATCATGATAGGACCACCGGCAAGCGTGAGATCCCAGAGCGAAAGGGTCGATTTTCCTGCTGTCGCAGCCTTTACCGAATCGGCCGCGCTCATGCTTATTTGCAATAAAATGCCTGTCATATCAAATTAAATCACAGTTTCCGACGAATATAGAAAAAAACGGAATTTATTTTCCTTTATTATCGGAAGGTTATACACAAAGGGATTCATTTATTAACATTTGAGG
>JAKAMP010000479.1 GCA_021812865.1 Bacteroidota bacterium
TTGCGCTGATTCCGCTGTTGCAGCTCGCCCCATCCATCGTCATCCCCGGTTCAGGCCCGGCACACACCTTCGTGCAGGGCCTATCCGGCCAGATAATTCGCCCCATAGAAAAATAATACCAGGCTATGTATAAAAATAGTACCTAGAAATATATGGCAATATTTAACTATTTTTTAATATACTCCTGCAATTTTTAAAAAACAGGCCAAAGCTGTCAGCATTGGAAAATAAAAAAATGGCTGAGGAAAGGAAAGTGAACCCGGAAACCATTCAGAAGGAAGTTGAAGAGGGAATGAAAGCCTGGACTGACCAGGTTCAGAACCAGGATGCCGGTAAAATCAATAAATGGGAATATGCCGACCTGGCCGACACGGACTGGCCGGTTATGCCCCTGCCAACCTTATGGGAGAATGCCGGTTTACCCGGTTTTGACGGAGTAGTGTGTTTCAGAAAAACCATTCAGTTGAATGCCTCCGATCTGAATGGTGATGCCGTACTGTCGCTTGGCCCGATAGACGACAGTGACGATACCTATATGAACGGAACTAAGGTCGGTTCTACATGGGAGCAGTATGACAAAAGAAGAATATATAAAATACCGAAGGGGTTGCTCCATTTAGGTACGAATGTTATTGCGGTGAAAGTGATTGATTCGGGTGGCGGCGGAGGAATATGGGGAGAACCCAAGCAGATGTACCTCGATCTTGGCACGAACAGGATCAGTCTGGCCGGCAACTGGAAATACAAAGTAGGAATCAAAACCAAAGCCGCAACAAAGGATGCCGGAGGTCCCAATTCTTTTCCCACCTTATTGTACAATGGCATGATCTACCCCATCATTCCTTATGCGATCAAGGGAGTAATCTGGTACCAGGGTGAAAACAATGCCAGCCGCGCATACCAGTACCGCACCCTCTTTCCTGCCATGATCAACGACTGGAGAAACAACTGGGGTGAAGGCAACTTTCCTTTTCTTTTCGTTCAGCTTGCCAATTTTATGGCTGCCAGGGAAAATCCATCTGAAAGCACCTGGGCTGAACTTCGCGAAGCACAAACCATGACCCTTTCGCTGCCTAATACCGGGATGGCACTTGCCATCGATATTGGCGATGCAACGGATATTCATCCCAAAAACAAGCAGGAAGTGGGGAAACGCCTTGCATTATGCGCACTGAATATTGCATATGGTAAGGATGTCATTTATTCAGGACCTGTTTACCAATCCTTGAAAGTGGAAGGAGACAAAGCGGTAATTGTTTTTGGCAATAAAGGCAAAGGTCTGGTGGTGCATGATAAGTACGGGTATGTGAAAGGATTTGCCGTAGCCGGGGAGGACAAAAAATTTTATTGGGCAAAAGGGGAGATCAACGGCAACAAAGTGATAGTGCAGAGCGATAGGGTGAAGAACCCGGTTGCAGTTCGCTATGCCTGGGCCGATAACCCTGACGACGCCGATTTATACAATGAAGAAGGCTTGCCTGCTGTGCCTTTCAGGACCGACCAATGGAACGGAATTACCTTTGGGGTAAAATAGCCGGAACGAGAGAAATTTTCAAAAGACAAAAGCCCTGTTTTCTTGAAAACAGGGCTTCCGTTTTTTCCTAAACCGTGAGAATTATATCACAGAGGAGTCTGCGGTAGAATAGGTTATTTGGACTTCTTGCCGGTTATTTTGGCAGGTGTTTTCTTTGCAGGGACCTTGGAGGCAGTAGCATCGAACAATTTTGAAAATTCGCGGGGTTTCCTGTTCTTCCAGTATCCCTTATTGTAAACATAGCTTACCATAAGTGGCAGAACACTGGTGGCTTCTGCATAAACCATCTGTTCGAAAGTGGTTTCAACCTTACCCCAGGAAGATGCTTCCTTCAGCGTGGAGCTGGAGCATGCGCCATCACGTACATCGGCTACAGTAATCTGTACAGCATATTTATGCATTTCTGCATCCATGCCGAGAACTTCAGCGCACACTACAGTGTCCTGGGCAAAATTCTTGGGTACGCCGCCTCCGATCATGAATAGGCCGGTGGTTTTGGCTGCGATCTTGATTTTAGTGAGTTCAAGGAAATCTTTCACGGAGTCGATCGAAATGTGAGCACCGGGATTTTCAACCTGGTGCATCACCAGTCCGAAGCCTGCGCTGCTGTCGCTAAAAGCCGGGCAGAATATGGGAACGTTGTGTTCGTAGGCAGTCTGCACAAGTGAATTTTTCTTAACAGAATGCTTGGTAAGGTATTTACCCATTTCGCGGATGAACTCACGGGAAGAATACACGCCGGGCTTTAGCGAATCGGCTATTTTTTTGATGGTTGAATCGCAAACCTGCAACTCTTCTTCGTCAATGAAAGTGTCGTAAATGCGATCGATGTACTGGCTGCGCAGCATTCCGTCATCAACGAAAGGTGTACCCTTATAATGTTTGAATCCGAGAGCTTCAAAAAAATCCATATCTACAATGGAAGCGCCTGTAGCAACGATGGCATCAACCATATTGTGCTTTACCATATCGACGTAAACCTGCATGCATCCACCGGCGCTGGTGCTTCCTGCAAGGGTAAGAATTACCGAGCATTTGCTATCCTTCAGCATACGTCCCAGAATGTCGGTAGCATTGGCTGTGTCGCGTGAGGTGAACGACATCTCACGCATGGAATCAATAATTTGGGTAGAATCGAATGAGGTAATATCGATGTGTTTGACAATACTCTTGAGGAGTTCTTTCTTCTTTTTCATGACAGGGGAATTTTGAATGTAACAGCAAATTAAACGTACCGGGGATTAAAAGTAGAAAGAACACTGGTGTTTAAACCAGTGTTCTTGTGTGCGTATTTTTTCCTGAGAGTCAAACAGCTGTGTTTGCTCAGAAATCAGGCGAGTGGAAAATCAATTAGTCTGACCGATGATCGGGTAAACATAATTTACGAAACACAATGCTACCAGGGCAGTGCCGTGAGCTTTTTCGGGGATGAAGCTTTCCGTGTATTTTTCAATATCACGAATCTGATACTGTTCGGAAAACCCGTT